>NC_012806.1:300000-452303 GCF_000026765.1 Mesomycoplasma conjunctivae
TTAACTTGATTTTCTCTTTGACTTATATCACTTTGTCTTTGATTTTTACTATTTTCTAGTGGTCTAATAAAACTTGACTTTTGAATTGGATCTTTAATTTCAGGTTGGCTAGCAAGTCTTTGACAAGAAACAACAAGCAAGGGTGTCATTAACAAAATATATGATAAAAATTTTCTTTTTTTACTAGTCATAATTTTTCTTTTCAGTTTTTAATTTTACAAAAAATTTAAATTAAGGGTATCAAAATTTAGCTTTTTTCTTTTTGAGAACCAATTTTTTCATTAAAAAAACCTCATTGGCGAGGTTTTTAATTAGTTTTTATCTTGGATATATTGTAGCCCTATTAAATCACCTTTTTCAATAAAAGTAATTGAAGCACCACCACCGGTGGAAATATGACTAAAGTGTTTTTGAATTCCTTGTGCCTCAATAGCAGCTACCGAATCACCGCCACCGATTACACTATAACAATTAGGGATGGAAGCAATAATTCTTGCTATTTGATTTGTCCCAATACTAAAATTTTTAAACTCAGCTACTCCAAGAGTACCGTTTCATAAAATAGTTTTGGCTCCTTGAAGATGATTTTTAAACAGTCTTATGGTAAGTGGACCAATATCCATTCCTTCGGCATCTTTTGCAATTTCTAGTGGATTATCTTTAAAATAAATTGGCTCAACATCAGCAAATTCGCGTGCACAAGCTGCATCAATTGAGAGAATTATTTTATCACGATATTTCTCAAGCAAGCCTTGTGCTAAATCAAGTTTGTCTTCTTCACAAATTGAGATTCCAATTTCATAACCTAGTGCTTTTTTGAAAGTATAGGACATACCACCACCGATTAGAACTTTGTCAGCTTTTTCTAATAGAGAAGAAAGAACACCAATTTTATCAGATATTTTAGCACCACCAATAATAGCGACAAAAGGTCTTTTTGGATCATCTACCACTTTAGCAAGGGCATCTAATTCATATTTGACAAGATAACCAATGGCAGATTCAGAGATATTTTGAGCAATTCCAGCATTAGATGCATGCTCACGATGTAGTGTACCAAAGGCTTCGTTGATAAAAACATCAGCTAATGAGGCTCAATATTTTCCAAGCTCAGGATTATTTTTAGATTCAGCTTTATTATTTAAATCTTCAAAACGGGTGTTTTCGAGCATTAAAATTTGCCCTTTTTCAAGCTTTGCAACTGCTTCTTCTACTTCTTGCCCACGAGTTTTATTGATAAAAATAACAGGTTGTCCAAGTGTTTCTTGCAATTTCTGAGCTACAATTTTGAGTGATTTTTTTGGCAAATCATCTGCAGATTTGATTCTCCCCAAATGGGAAAGCAAAATTAATTTTCCACCATCATTAATAATCTTTTTAATAGTTTTAATAGTGGCATCAATTCTTTTGGTTGATGTAATTTTACCATCTTTAATTGGAACATTATAATCAACGCGCATAATAACTTTTTTGTCTAAAAAAGAAATCTCATCAATGAATTTTTTGTTTTTATAATTCATTTTTTTCTATTCCTCCATTACGTATAATTTTGTTTTAAATTATAAACAATTATTTATCTTTAAAAAGAGTTTTTTTATTTTGTGTTAAAAAAGTAAAAAAAATAGAAAAATAAAGAAAAATAAACAAAAAAACTAATAAAATG
Organism: Mesomycoplasma conjunctivae; assembly: GCF_000026765.1. NCBI lineage: Bacteria > Bacillati > Mycoplasmatota > Mycoplasmoidales > Metamycoplasmataceae > Mesomycoplasma > Mesomycoplasma conjunctivae. Next base: position 301,664 of record NC_012806.1, read on the forward strand.
TGATAAAATAAGTTGAAAATATAAATGAAGAGTAGTACCAATATGATAACAACAAATAAAATATTAAAATTTTATAGTTCAGAAAAATGTGAACAAAATGCCCACCCACCTACTTGCAAGTATATTCTTAGATTTGCTAAACAAACCATTGGAGAATATAGCAATTTTTTTGACTTATTGGTAAAGATTAACAATTTGAATTTAGCTTCTCGCCTTTGAGTTAGACAAAACAAAAAATTTCTTTTAGTTCTCAAGTTTCCTTTTAAAAAAGATTTAGCATCAATGTCTAGTTTAGAAAGAAAAGAATTTGTCGAGCAAATTTTTGCTAAGCAAAGTTCATATCAAAAAAATTGATGAACTACAGTATAGTGAAGAAGAATTTGAACAAATTTACAAGCAACAAATTGAAGAAGCAACCCCAATTGTTAAAGATCTCTCAACAACAGAACAATTTGAAAGAATTAGTAGAATTTTGTTTATGAGTGATTCAGAAGACAACGAACCAGTTGAGTGTCCAACTTGTGATCTTGAAGTAGTTTTAGAAGAACAAAGTTGCCCTTGTGAATTAATTGAAATTCAACAAGAACCTAAAATTGAAGAATCTCAAGAATTAGCAAGTGAAATGATTGAAGAAGTAAGTTGTTCTATCGATGAAGAAAAAGAAATTGAAGAAGTTGAAAAAGTTGAAGAAGTTGAAAGCGAAGAGCTTGGATGCACAAATTGCCAAAATCCACCAGTTTGCAATGTTGATCCAATAGCAGTTTGTGATTCTTGTGAAGTGGAAGTTGATGAAGCTAATGATCAAAGTTGCCAATGTAATTACTGCTAAGGGTTTGGAGAAGAAAAAACTCAACTCATTGACTCATACCAATGCAACTGCAATCATTGTCAAGATAGCTCAACAGAAGACATCTTTGCTAACTTAGTTCTACCTCAAATTGAACAAAAAGCTCCTATTCAGGAAACTCCAAGCTATGATTTTTCTAATTTAGAATACCACTGTGCTTGTCAAGATTGTTATACTGAAGCAGCTAGTGTTGTTGAGCAAAGTGAGCAAAAGCCAGTTGTAGAAACTCCAGAAGTTAAAGAAATTGTTTTTGAGCAACCTGAAGAAATCCAAACTTTTGATGAAGCTTTCTATACTTGCCAATGTGCATATTGTATTGGTGATAAAATTGATGAACCACTTGATGAGAGTGACTTCGAAGAAGATTTTAGTCCACATGTTTGCCCTTGTGATTACTGCAATGGTTTAAAAGAGGAGGCCCCATTGATTGAAGAAGAAATTGTTGAAAACCCAGTTAGCCAAGAAGAGCAAGTTTTAGTAGATGAAAATATTATAATTCCTAATGAGACTGCACCGCTTGATTTGCCAACTGATAGCCACATTCATGCCGATGAGTTAGAATCTAGTCATTTTGATTACCAAAATTGTTCACATTTAACTGTTTTAGATGAAGAGCCAGCTGATTACCAAGAAAGTAAGCTTCCAGAACTTCAAGAAATGATGGAAGACAAACCACTTGAGCCACAAATGGATTTAGAATGTCCTGCATGTCTTCACGTTGCAAGTTGTCCAATTTGTCAAAAATATGAAGCATACCTACTTGAAGCACAACATTGTCCAGCTTGTTTAGATCTTTTCTATAAAAAAGGAATTGCTCTTGATGAAATTATTCCAACTTGCAAATTAGAATCTTGTCCTTTTGGAGATCATCAAGAATTACTTCATTTAGCACCAGATGCTGCAAGATTTGGAGTTGTTTATCAAAGTGAGTCTACTACTAATAGTCAAAACTATGACGAGCTTATCGCCGGTGATGCTGTTAATACCAAACGTGGATTTGGTGGTGGTGGACAAGGAAGTGGTGGATCCAGTCGCTTTGTAGTCGATGATGCTACAAAAGTTGTTGCCGCAGTTACTAGTGAGACCAAAGATGATGAAGAAGTTGTTATTGTTACTACAGAAAAATCTTCATTCTGAGGACTACCATCATACATTCTCTACTTCATTATCTTTGCATTAATTGCTGCAATTATTATCGCTGTTATTATGTTGTTTGTTTTTGGAGCCAGTCTCTTTTAATTAAAAATAATTCAAATTATTAAATAATTTTTCAAACCAAGATTAATTCTTGGTTTTTTTAATAAAAAAAATAAAAAATTTTGAAAAATTAAAAAAAGTATATAATATTATAGGAAGAAAAAAAGTATTGGAGGTAACAAAATGGAGCAAATAAGTATTGCCACATTAGTTTTAGTTATAATATCATTGGTTCTAATTCTTATTTTTAGTGCCTTTTTTTCGTATATACATATTCGCAGTTTGCTTAAAAACAAAGTAAAAGCTAGTTTTAATGATTTAGGAATTACAACTCAAAAAAAAATTATTTATGAGTTGTTTTATGCCGCTCGTTTTTTATCTAAAAATAAAATTGGCGCTCTTATTACTATTCAGCAAAGTGATTTATTAGATGATTTTCGCACCGATGGTGTAACTATTGATGCCAAAATTACTGCATCGCTTTTAATTGCTATTTTTCAAAAAAATTCTCCTCTTCATGATGGAGCAGTTGTCATTGTTGATGATCGAATTTTGTATGCATCAACATATTTTAGTGTCTCTGATTCCAATTTGTCTGACCGTTATGGAGCGCGCCACCGGGCTGCCTTAGGAATTGCAGAACAATCAGACTCGGTCACCATTGTTATTTCAGAACAAACTGGTGAGATAATCATTGCGCACAAAGGGAATTTTTTGAAAGTTACTAACTTAGAAATGTTTGGCGATATTCTTGAAAAAGAAATAAATAGTTAATTATGAATGTTCTTTACAATTTAGTAATTAACAAACAAGTCAATCAAGTTAGAAACTATACACAAGAAATTCCCCTACAAGAAGTTGCTGAGGAAGTTAGCAAATTCAACACTTTTGACCGATTATTGTTTTTCCGCATGTTGGATACCGAAACTGCAGGTGAGATTTTTAGCTACTTTTCTTTAGAAATTCAAGAAGAAATCATTAGTGGTTTACCAGATCATATCATGGATCAACTTTTAGATGAGCTCTATATTGATGAAATTGCTGGTTTGATCGATGAAGTTCCTGATAATGTTGCTAAGAGGATCTTACATAATATTGACTCCGAAACTCGAAAAAAAGTTAATTTATTACTTCGCTACAGCGATGATCAAATTGGCTCTTTTATGTCAGTTGACATTGTCTACCTTAATAATGATAGCACTTGTAAACAAGCTCTTGAAAAAATTCGCAAATATAAAGATATTGCTGAATTAGTCCATTATTACTATGTAGTTGATAGTCATAAAAGACTTGTCGGTGCGGTCACACTTGAAGATATTGTCTTTAGCGAACCTAATTTACCAATTAGCCAGATATTATTTGTAGTACCCTTTTTAAATACTAGTGATAACAAAGAAGTAGCTGCTAGTATTTTTGCCAAAAACGATTTTTCAGTACTTCCTGTGGTAAATTCTGCAAACAAGTTAATTGGAATGGTAACAAGTGATGACATCATTGAAATTGTTCAAGAAGAAGCAACATCTGATATGTATAAATTAGCTGGTATTTCTTCTAAAGAAATTGATGATTCCTATATTAAAAGAAGTGTCTTACAAATTGTTAAATCTAGAATTTTTTGACTTATTATTTTAATGTTTGGTTCTACATTATCACAATATATTATTCAACAGTTCACAGATGTAATTGATAATGGTCAAGTTTTTAAGACACTTGGACTCTCAGCTTTTGTTAGTACGATTGTTTCCATGATTCCGGTTATCTCAGGAGCGGCAGGTAATGCTGGTTCGCAATCAGCTACTACCATTGTGCGTGTACTTTCACTAAACAATATTGAGGGTAAATCTTTTTTTAAAAAAGTTTTAACTAAAGAAATATCAGTTGGCTTTTTAATTGGCTTTACCTTAATGGTCTTTAATTTTTTACGATTAATTATTTATTTTTTAATTTCGGGTGAACTTTTTAATAACAATCCACTTTCTAACAATTCTTTTTTTAGTACTCGCGATTATATTTTGATAATTTCATTAGCTTCATCAATTAGTTTGTTGTTAGTTATAGTTTTTTCCAAAATTCTTGGAGCAACAATTCCCTTAATTGCACAAAGATTTAATCGTGATCCAGCTGTTATGTCTGCTCCTGTTTTGGCCACATTGACAGATTCAATTTCGACTTTTATTTTTTTTGGAATAACTATTTTGGTTTTTTTAATTATTTAGTGTAAAATATCTTTTTTAAAATAAAACAAATTTAAAAAGGATTTTACTTATGACTATAGCAATTGATGTAATTGGTTGATTTGCCACAGTGTTAACTGCGATTGTCGGAATTCCTATGGTAGTCGATACATTTAGAAATAAAAAAGTTAATCATGTTCCAATTTTAAGTTGGTGAATTTATTATCTAGGTATTTTTTTCTATGCAGTTTTTGGTTTATTGCAAAGAAGTAATCAAATTATTTTTACGCAATTATTTAGTGGGCTAACAACTACAATTTTTATTAGCCAATTTAGTATTTATAAAAATGCCAATCGACAAATAAGTGTTGTAGCTAAATTTTCATCGCTAATAACTGCATTTTTAGTATTTGCAAGCATCGTAGCAATCGCAATTGCCCACTTTAGTGTTAAAAATATTTCATCTAATGGTGTTGATATTGTTGCATTATTAGCAGGCTTATTTATTGGAGTAGCATTTTTACCACAAACCATATTGGGTATTAAAAATAAAACTCTTTTCAATATCCCAATATTTTTCATTGTTGATCTTGTAATTTTTAATAGCTTATGAGATATTTTCTACCTACTACAATTGGGTGTAATTCCAGTTTCAGCTATTGTGCTACAATCTATTGGTCTTGCTATCGCAGTTATCCAAATGACATTTTACTTTATCCAACTATTTGACAAAAAAGTGAATCCCAAACTAAAAATTGTTTGAATTTAGCAAACAGTTTTTGCATAAAAGCCATATTTATGGCTTTTTTAATTTTTAAATTACTACCCAAATCAAACCACAAATTCTCATTGAAGATGCCATCAATTCCGAGTTATCATTCCCTTGCTAATCGGTTATACCTTCGCAGTTTACGATCCACTTCACTATCTAAAAAAAAGAAGTGGATCTTTTTCATATCCAACGGCACAAAATTTTTACTATCTATTAACACCATTTTCAACATTTAATGCTGCTATTAAATTTGAAGATGCATCTTATAGTATAAATCCAGGTCTTAACAGCATTATTTTGTTGGTACTCGAAGGATGGCTACTACTAACCAAGGCATGCAAACCCAAACAATTATTTTCGTGGTAGATATACAAGAAATGATCTTAATGCACCTTTAGCTCTACTTGGAATTTGAGGCCACTTTTCTACTAAAGGAAATACTTCGGAGCATACTGACGCCGTTGCTAGTGCTATTTACTACCAACCTGATACACACTACATCACAACTATAAAGCTAATAAAGTGATAAAAATTATAAACAACTAGTAAAAAGTAGAGATGAAAAAAATTTCAAAAACTAAAAGAAAAGCGCTTGCTTGGTTTTTGTTGGAATATTTTTCAACTTACTAAACCAACTAGTTTAAACTAGAAGACTACTAATTTTGCAAATAACATGACCACTACCTCTTTTATTTTAACTTTTTTACTTTTGTTTTGCCTCACTATTATAATATATTTTTTGAAAACAGTCAATAATTTTTTATTTTGCCTGTGCTATCAAAAAAAGTTAATGCTTTTTCTAATATTTTTTGCTCAAAACTGATTTTTGGCTTTAATTTTGTTGTTAATGTGTTTTTTGCAAAAAAAAAAAAAAAAAAGATATTTCACTAACAATAATTTAAAAAGGTGTATAATAGTGGTAGATAGTGGGTTAAAATAGATATGTTTGGAACCTCTTTGAGAATACTTGATGAAAAAAATAGAATTGTAATTCCGCCCTCTTTTAGGGAAAATTTAGGAACTGAATTTTATATTTCTATTAATCTAGACCAACTTCTTGAAATTAGAAACCAAGCAGAATTTGATGCCATTATTGAAAAAATAACAAAAGCTAATTCACTAAATAAAAATTTACGTAATTTTGCGCGTTATTTTTTAGGTAATAGTGTTAAAGTATCTATTGACAAACAAGGTAGATTTTTGATTCCAAAACATCTTCTTGATTTGGCTGCTATCGATAAAAAATTATATTTAGTTGGAGTTGGTAAAAAAATTGAAATCTGACCTCAACAAAAGTATGAAGCCTTTAATACTTGATTCCAAAACAAGGATAATATTGTGGAACTAGAAGAAGAATTGATTAATTCTGGAGTAGAGCTCTAATGCATATTCCGGTGCTAATTGATTCTTTAATAGAAAATTTAAATATTAGAGAAGATGGCATTTATGTAGATTTAACCCTTGGTAGAGGGGGACATGCAGCTGCTATTTTATCTAAGCTTACAACAGGTCTTTTAATTGTTTTTGATAAAGATGAAAAAGCTATCGAAGAAAGCAAAGAAAGATTACTAGCTATATCCAAAAATGTTATTTTTATTTGAGAAGATTTTCGTAATTTTGCTGTGGAGTTAGAAAAACGGCAAATTTATAAAGTAGATGGTTTTATTATGGATTTAGGTGTTTCTTCGCCACAAATCGATCAAGGTGAGCGGGGATTCTCTTATACCAAAAATGCTCGTTTAGATATGAGGATGAATCAAAATCAAGAATTAGATGCTCACCATGTTGTTAATAATTATAATCAAGATTTGTTAACCAAAGTTTTACAAAATTATGGTGAGCTTAAAAATGCTCGTTCGTTAACTAAAGCAATAATTGATTCACGCCCAATTAATACTACTTTTGAACTTGTTAATTTAATTAGAAGTAGTAGTCCAGCTGCTTTATTGCGCAAGAAAAATATTGTAAAAAATGTTTTTCAAGCAATACGAATTGAAGTAAATGATGAATTGGGAGCTCTTGAAGCTTTCCTTAGTTTGTTTATAAGTTATTTAAAACAGGACTCCCAAGTAGCAATTATTACTTTTCATTCTCTTGAAGATAGAATAGTTAAAATGAAGTTTAAATCATTGTTAATTTCTAGTAAAACTCATTTGTTTGATCCTAGAGCTCAACAATTTAGTGTCAAAACAATTAAACCTAGTACATCAGAAATTCAGTTAAATAAGAGATCTAAAAGTGCTAAGTTAAGAATTTTAAGTAAGAATTATTAGGAGAGGCTAACATGGGAAAAAAATGGTAAAATCATGCTAATGGGATTAGGTGATTTTGGAATTGATGTGGTAAAAGCTTTACCATTTGATGATTCAGCTATTTTTTCTAAAAAGTTTGTTAATAATATTAATCAACTAACAACATCAGTTCTCCATCCTAGTAATTCAATCTTAACTCAAGATTATGAATTTAATTATGACATTGACTTAGCAGAAGAAGTTTTCTTACAAAAAAGTGAAGAAATAAAAACACAAATCGCAAATGCAGTAATTATATTTCTCATTCATGGTTTGGGAGGCGCCACAGGAAGTGGGGCAGCCTTGGCCATTTCGCAAATTGCTCGCCAGGAGAAAAAAGTTGTTATTTCAATAGCGCTTTCTCCTAACGAGTACGCAAGCACAAATATTCATAATAATACATCCGATTGTATTAACAAAATCAAATCTATTGTAAGCTCTTGTATATTATTATCATATCAGCGAATATCAGAAGAATATCAAGGGTTTCAAGTTAGAGATGTTAAGCAATTAATTATTAATAAAATTGCTAGCATCATCAATACAATTACTAGCATTCTTGTTCCCATTAATCCAGTGATAAATATTGATATCTCTTTGGTCAAAAGTGTTTTAACTAATAGTAAATTTCTATTTATTAATAGCTCAAGTGCTAATGGCAATCATCGTGCGAACAAAGCAGTTGAAAAATTATTAAATAATAACTTTAGTGATTTTGAATTTAATAGTGGTGATGAGATGATAATTGCTATTTATTCAGATGAGAAAATACAAGTCAAGGAAGTCAATGAAATATTACAGAAAGTCAAATCTAAGTTCCGTAAAGACATCAAATATAGTCATGGTGTCTATCATAGAAAGAATTTAGGTGACAATATTACCATTGGAATCATTGCAAGTCAAAAAAAGTACGATTACGAAATTAATACAAATCCTCACAATCAACTAGAAAATAGTGAAGAAAATGTTGATTTGTCATTGGTTAGCTTTACCAACTAGTCCATAAATTGTATTACTAAAAATACCAACAAATAAAATTTGTTTATCAAGACGATGTCCTGAGAAGTTTTGAAAAACAAATCCAGATTGTTGGTTTTTTTATTTTGCTAATAAATTAAAATTTTTAGTTTCAATAACTTGAATATTGCTTAGTTTGCCAAGATTATCTAAAATAAAATTAAGAAAATCTCACACCATAATCATGGCAATAACATCATTTTGACAATAAATTTGTAGCTCTTTTTTTCTCATAATTCATTCATTATCGCCAATAAAATTTAGATAACGATCAATGCCGTATTTCATTGCTTGTAGTCCATTTTGAACTGCTAAGGATTTATATGGTGTGATTAATCTTTTTAATTGATAGTTATATTTTGTAATAAAATACTCGATTTTTTTAATTGAATAAAAAGCTTTTAGATCAGATAAAATTACCATTGCATTTGCAAAAGGATCTTTTAAATCAATTATTTTTGATATAATTTTGTTAACTTTATCTTGATAAGCTTTAATTTTGTTATTAATTTCTAGTCCATCTGGATTAAAATCGGCTTTTATAGTTTTTTCTATAATTTTGAGCATCTCTTTTAATTTTGATTCTTCATAACTCTTGTTAAAAACAATATATCAATCAGCATCTTCACTATAAATGGAATCAATTATTTGAAAGCAATTTTTTCAATTGTAATTGATAGGATCAAAAACTAAATTAGTTTTATCAAAATCTTGCTCAATTATTTCACCATTTAAGGTGGTAATAATAGATACTTGAAAAACTAGTTGCTGATAAGGTGAGGTATAATCAATAGCAGGATAGGGCAGTGAAAAAGCTTCAAAATCAAATCAAACAATTTTTTTGTCACCATTCATTTTATCTAAAAAATCTCTAAGATTTTTTTCTTTATTAATAATAATTTTGTTTTCTTGCTGCAAAAACTTAAATCAAAATGATTGATTGTCTCAGTTAGTTATTATTTCTGGTTCTTGCAAAGCTTGCAAAATTTTGCTAGTTGTCAGAAAATTACCACTAAAATTTGCTAATTTTGGTTGTTTTAATAAAACAATTTCTTTAAAGAATTTATTTTTTTCAAAACTACCATTATCTAAATCATTAGGCAGATCTAATTCTTTGATATCCTTTGCTAATCTAATGTCTATTAAAGCCTTTTTGATAGGGATTAGTGGAATCCCATTGTCGGATTTACCTTTTAAACAAGCTTGTTTTTCAATTACATTTTTAATAACAGAATTATATATTGAATTTTTTTCTACGCAGTTTGGAGTATTAAATTCTTCAAAAGTCATGCCATATTGTTTGGCAATTTTAGCTACAATAGTTTTGTCAAAAGTTTTTTCTTTTGCGCTAATTTGTTTAGTAGTTTTAGTTTTGGAAATGTTATATAGGTGTTCAAAATCAATTGTTTTGGCTTTGGCAAATTGTTCGTCTTTGATTAAAAAAATTGATACTTGTTCAATTGGATTGAAATCATTTGTTTGTTCTCTTAGTGCATATGTGGTAATTCAAAAATCCCAGTTGCTTCTTAAAAAGTCTTTGATTTTGCTAGAAGTACTAACTTTGAAATGTCCAATTTCCTTGTTTTTAATAAAATAAAAATCAGGTTTTGCTATTGCATCCTCAAACAAAAAAGTTGGCCATAAAATTATATCACAATGACCATTTTTTATAAACTCTTGTGTTTGTTTTATAGATTTATCAATAACATTATCTTTAACTATACAAATGTTTAAATTTTGATATTTATTTTTAATAAAATCTAAAAAAGCATTATTAAATTTTTGAAAAATATTAGCATGCAAATCAATGAAATTAGGATTTCTATCTTCTAAGTTATCCAAATCTCAAAAAACATCATCATCTTCATTTTCTTCAGTAGTTAAATTATTTCAAACAAAAAAAGGCTGACATGTTGATAAACGATAATAATGGAAAAATTTGATGTAATCCATTTATAAAAAAAGCTCAACAATTAGTTTGGTAAAAGATTAATTGATATTAATAATTTTTTCTAAAATAGATTGATTAATTTTTAAATTATTATCACTATTTTTAATATCTGCGTCAAATTTTTTGCTATTAGTGTTGAGTAAATTTTGTGATGCTACAAGTTGAATGGAAACAGGATTTTGTTGGTTTCAAGGTAAATTAGCAACAAAAATATAGCTATTATCTTCTTCTGAAGGAGATTCATAACTTGCTATATATTCAATATCTTTTCCTGTTTCATCTTTTTGATATTTACCACCGCTACTGGTATTGTTGAGGACTTTAAAAATTAAATTATAGCTTTCCACATTGTCTAAATTAACAACTCCATTTGCAAATTTGACAATAAATTCTGTTCGAATTGTTTTTAAGTCAGAGCTAATTTGACCAGTCATTTTTTTTGGAGCTACTTTTAATGATACAATATCGGCTTCAGTTCTAAAGTGAATTGGAAAAATACCTTCAGTTCTTAATTTGGTACTTTTTCCATCCTCTTTTTTGAGAAATAAACCTTCGATTGTATAATTGGTATCTCTCTTTAGTAGTGGTATAAAAACATGTAATCGCTGATCTGTAGAAGCACTAACTGGTAACTCAACGCTTTCAGATTCATTGTTTAGTTCACTATCACTTTTGTATTTTACTTCAACTTGTTGGTTGATTAAACTTGCATCATCTATTTTTAAACTAAATGCATATTGGCTTGAAGGATCTTCTGGTAATTCAGTTTTTAAGTCTCCAAATTGAGGTGTTTTAGTAGTTGTAAAAACATTATTTTTCAAAAATAATTGTTTTTGTGCTTCACTACCTAATTCTTCAATTTTAACTGCATACTCAGTTTCTGGATTTAATTGAGAAAGACTAATTTCTACTTTTTGCCCATTATTATTTGTTAGTCGAAATCTAGCATCTACTTTATTAAAAGATTCTTGGCTTTTTTGACGCAAACTAACTTGAAACTTGCTTGCTACATTTTGGGCAGTAAGATCAGTTTTTTCTGGATAACTCAAAATAATTTTTGCAGATGTTGATTGAATATTTTGTATACTAATTTCAGCATTATTTTGAGTTCCACAAGCTACTAAATAAACAGGTGTTGAAAAACTAGCGACACCTAATACAAATGGTACAAATTTATTTTTTTTAATTTTCATAGTGATCCTAGCTAGATTTTTTTAGTAAAATGTTTGATGCATGTCAATAATTTATTTCTATATTATAACACAAAAACTAAAAACTCTTGCAAACAAAGCTTTAGTTGATTTTCTTAATTAATGTCTAAAAATTGGAAAGTTGTTTATTTTTAAACAAAAAAGCTTCTCAAATTTTGAGGAGCTTTTTTGTTTTTTAATTTTTTCAGCAAATAAGAGATAAATATTAATTATTTTTTGTTATAACTTAAACCTAATGCATTTAATATTACTTGTATTATAAAATTAAATGGTTTGTTATAGTGTGGTAAGAAATAGAAGTCAGAAAGTGCTATTTCAGGAAGTGTCATACCTTTTTGGATAGCTAGTGATAAAAAGTAAATAGCTTCTGTGTGATTAAATGAGTGTCCATATGATCCAATTTGTGCACCAATAAGTTTAAGTGTAGTTTTATCATAGGAAATTTTAATTCAAATTTTTGACTTATGTTGCATAAATTCAGGACGATCTCAGTCTTCTAAGTATTCAGAAGCAACATTTTCAATTCCAACCATTCCGCAACCTTTTTCAGTATAACCTGTAGATGAATAATTAAATCCAAAAACTGAAATTGCATTTGTTCCAACATAACCTGGAAAAGGAATATCTTCACGTCCTGCTAAGTGGAAAGCTGCTACAATTCCTGATTTTACAGCATTAGTTGCAAGTGCAATATGTGCATGTTCCTTAGTTACATTGTGAACCATAGAAGCTGAATCACCAATTACGTAGATATCTTGATCGGAGAGTGATCTTTGGAATTTATCTACTTTGATAGCACCATTTCTTGTTTTATCTAAATCAGCGAGTAATTCGGTATTTGGTTTGAAACCAATTGCTAAAATTACTAAATCAGCTTCATAGATTCCTTTATCAGTTTGAACTGCAGCAACTTTTTTACCACTTGCATCAGCAATAAATCTTTCAACTTTTTGATTAAATTGTAAGCTAATTCCTTCTTTGCGAATTTTTGATTCCACTTTTGAAGTAAATTCATAATCAAAATAGTTAGGAATAATACGATCTTGCATATCAATAAGTGTTGTTTTTTTACCATATTTGTGGAAAGCTTCTAGTAGCTCAATTCCGATATATCCACCACCAATGATAATAACATTTTTAACTTCAGGATCGATAGCTTTTTGTTTGATTTCTTTAGCATGTGTAAATGTTTTAGAAACTAAGATGTTTTCTAAATTAATTCCTTCAAATGGAGGAATAATTGGTCAAGTACCACCTGCAAAAATTAATTTGTCATATGTATCTTTGAAGGTATCACCTGTTTTTAAATTTTTAACAATAACATATTTTTTTTCACGGTTAATTTCAATAACTTCGTGCTCTAAGTGAGTTTTAACTCCCATAGATTCCAATTGGCTTACACTTGAGTAAAAAAGCCCTGATGGATCTTGAAATTCATCACCTACTCAAAGAGCAATACCACATCCTAAAAACGAAATATCAGTATTACGGTCGTATGTGACTAATTCGACGTCAGGTCTAATAGTTTTTAATGTTCTTAAGAAAGAGGTTCCAGCATGATTGGTTCCAACGGATATAATTTTCATAATTTAAACTCTTTTCTATTTAATGTATAAATAAAATTATAACAAAAAAAAGTTTGTTATATTCTTATTACTATTGCTTTATTCTCGAGAGTAAAAAAATGGCGGCAGTTTCGGCTCTTAAGATTCTTTTTCCTAATGAAATTGCTTGAAAACCAAAATTTTCTGCAATTTCAACTTCCTCTTCTGTAAAACCACCTTCAGGTCCTACTAAAAAAATTGTATTATTTTCAAATAAAGAATTTATCATTAAATTATTATTTTCTTTTTCATGAGCAATAAATTTATTTTTCATATGCTGATAGTTTTCGATTAAAGTCTTTATTTTTATAGGTTTTTCAATCACAGGAATAACATTTCGAAAAGATTGTTGAGCAGCATGGGTGATTATTTCTTGTCAACGCACAAGCTTTTTATCAATGTCGTTTCCTAATTTTTGTTCGACATTTTGACTATAAAAAGGTATTATTGTATTAACACCTAATTCGGTAGCTTTTTGAATTGCAAATTCGAAAGCTTTTGTCTTTAAAATTGCAATTGCCAAAACAATATTTTCTGTATTTTCATGATTATAATCAAGTTTTTTTAAAATTAGAGCCCTATTTGGAAACTCAAATTTTGTTAGGTAGAATTCTTTTTGAAATACACAAATAAACTTTTTATTTTCTTGTCTAACTACAGATATATGTTTGACAATTTTTTTATCTAAAATAAAGTAATTGTCTTCTTTTTTATTCACAAAAAAACGAAACATAAATAATATTTTACAAAATTTGCTTATATTTTATTAAAATTTATTTATTATATATTAGTTTAAACGAATGGATTTATATGAAAACAAACTTAAGTTCAAAGCAAATTCGACAATTATGACTTGATTTTTTTGCAAGTAAAAATCACCTAATTGTTGAATCTAAATCACTTATTCCACAAAATGACCCCTCACTTTTGTGAATTAATTCAGGTGTAGCAACACTTAAAGAATATTTTACAGGTCACAAACAACCTCCAAGCAAACGAATTACTAATTCTCAAAAAGCTATTAGAACTAATGATATTGAAAATGTAGGTATTACATCTAGACACCACACAATGTTTGAAATGCTAGGTAATTTTTCAATTGGTGATTATTTTAAAAAAGAGGCAATAGAATTTGCTTTTGAATTTTTAGTATATGTTCTAAAAATGGATCTTGATAAGCTTTACATAACTTATTTTAGCGATGATTTAGAAACTAAAAAATATTGACAAGATTTAGGTATTCAAGATGATCATTTAATTGCTGGAAATCAAAAAACTAATTTTTGAGATATTGGCTTAGGTCCTTGTGGTCCTTGCAGCGAAATTTACTATGATCGCGGAGAAAAATTTGATAGCCGTGGCATTGAATTGTTAAAAAACGATATTGAAAACGATCGCTTTATTGAAATTTGAAATATTGTTTTTTCAGAATTTAATAATGATGGTGAAGGTAATTATACACCTTTGGTTTCCAAAAATATCGATACAGGTGCTGGTTTTGAACGTATTGTCTCAATTTTGCAAAATGGCCCAACTAATTTTGATACCGATTTATTTTTACCAATTATTTTAGAAGTAGAAAAGCTTTCCGATTTTAAATATGATGTTGATAATTATTTTAAAAAAGACAAAAAACAAACAAAAATCAACACTTATTTTAAAGTTATTGCTGATCACATTAGAAGCGTTGTCAATGCAATCAACGATGGTGTCGAACCTTCAAATACTCACAGAGGCTACATTATTAGACGGCTCATTCGTCGGGCATTTCGGATGGGTAGAAAATTGGGTATCAAGCAAGCTTTTTTATACAAATTAGTAGGTGTTGTCAAAAGTAGTCTTATTTATGACATTGATGAAAAAAAAGTTGCCAAAATAATTAAAAAAGAAGAAGAGCTCTTTGAAAAAACAATTGAAAATGGTGAAATTCTTCTTAATCGCGAATTTGAAAAAAATGGCAAGAATTTTAACATTGAAATTGTATTTAAAATGTTTGAAACATATGGTTTTCCCATTGAGTTAACACAAGAAATCCTTGAAGAAAAAGGACTAAAGTTGGATTTTGACAAAATTGAAGAACTAAAAGAAAAACATGCCAATCTTTCTCGAGGTAAACAACATCTTGGAATGAATTTAGCTATCAATTCGCTGGCACTAATTAAAGGAAAAGAGAGTGAATTTGTAGGTTATGAACATCTAGAGCAGACTGCAAAAATCTTATTTTTAGCAAATAATGAATCACTTTTAGAAACTACGCAAGAAGATGAAATTAGCTATGCAATTTTTGATAAAACACCTTTTTATGCAACTGGTGGTGGTCAAAAACATGATCAAGGTTTAATTATTCAAGGTGATAACAAAATTGAGATTATTAAGGTATTCAAAGATAAATATTTCAATAATATCCATGTTTTTAAAGGTGTTTTAAACAAAAATGAAGAAGTTAAACTAATAGTTGACGAAGCTAATAGAAGAAATTTAGAACGTAATCACTCAGCAACTCACTTGCTTTTTAAAGCGCTTAGAGAACAATTTGGTTTGCAAATTAAACAATTAGGATCAGATAACAATGAAAATAGACTAACTTTTGATTTTCCAGTTAGCAAAAAACCCACTGATGAAGAATTAGCAAAAGTTGAATCCTTGGTAAACTTTTATATTCAAAGCTCTACCCCACGTAAATATTTGAACACAACAATTAAAGAAGCTGAAAAACTCAATGCAATTATGACACTCGAAGAAGCAGAATATATGGATCCCAAAAATGTTCGTTTAGTTCATTTTCAAGGTATAACAACCGATCTTTGTGGCGGAACTCACATTGCAAATACTTCATTAATTCAGAAATTTAAAATTATTTCTTGTCAAAATAAAGGTAGTGGTGTTTTTCGAATTCGAGCTATTACCACTTTGGAAAAATACTATGATTATTTGACTCAACAGGTAGAACAAAAAGAGCTAAGCTTGGCAGCTATTGAGCAAAAAAATCGTCAATTTGATCCTTTTTATAAAATGCAAGTTCACCGCGTTAATGATTTAGAAATTCTAAATAATAATTTAGATTTGGCAATTAAGCAAGCAAAATTAGATACGCTCCAACTCATAAAAAACAAGAAAAAAGAAGAAAAAACAACAGATTTTATCTTCAATCAAGAAAAAATCTTTACATTTAATAATCAAGATTTTTATATTGATTTTATTACAGATAAACAAATTAATAGCAAACAATTGGCAGCCACTTTACGCGAAGAGCACGCAAATATTACTTTTGTTTTATTACAAGAAATGGCAGCTCAAAAAATATTAGTTGTTGTTTCTTCAAAAACCAACAACTCTTTAGATATTTTAAATAAAATTAACAAAATTTTTGATGGCAAAGGTGGGGGTAACAAAATTATTGCCCAAGGAATTCTAAACCAAAAAGAAGTTAATATTAATAAAATCAAAGAGATAATATGGATGTAAAAAAGCGAATTTTAGCACTAGATTTAGGTACTAAAACATGTGGCTTTGCTATAACAGATCCTTTGGCAATTATTGCCCAATCTCTTGAAAATTTTACTTATAAAAATGGTGATTTAAATCAAATTGTCTTGAAAATTCGAGATCTGCAAAAGCAATATGAAATCGGAAAAATTGTTTTAGGATATCCACTTTACATGAATGGCAATAAAGCACCACATACGTTATTAGTTGAGAAAATGTCTTCAATTTTAAAGCAAAATTTTCAAATACCAGTTGTTTTACAAGATGAGCGATTATCAACAAGTCAAGCACATGATATTCTCATTTTAGCAAATGTGAGCCGCAAAAAAAGGAAAAAAGTGATTGATAAATTAGCAGCACAAATTATTTTAGAGCGTTATTTAAGTGAAAATTAAAATTCAAAAAAGGAAGTTATGAAATTAATAGTAGGATTGGGTAATCCTGGTAAACAATATGAAAAAACCAAGCATAATGTTGGTTTTTGAGCAATTGATGCATTAGCCGAAAAAATAGGGGCTAAATTTAAACAACATTTGCCAAAAACACATTATTCTATTGCTGAAGATTATGAAATTATTCTTTTAAAACCACAAACTTTTATGAATCTTTCAGGAGAAGCAATTGTTGAGTTTCGAGCATTTTGCAAATCTAAAGGAATTAAAATTAGTGATATGCTAGTAATTTATGATGATATGGATTTGCAAATAGGACAAGCAATAATGCGAGCTCAAGGAGGAGCAAATGGACAAAAAGGAATGCAAAATATCATTGATCTTTTAGCTACTAAAGAAATTAAAAGGATTAAAATTGGTATTGGAAGATCACAACATGCAGCTGATTATGTGCTTAGCCCTTTTAATTTAGAAGATCAACACAAAATAGAACAAGTTATTCAAAAAGTTGTTGAAATTTGTTTGTTTTATTCAACTAACAACTTTTCTAGTACTATCCAGGTTTTTAATGTTGAAAAAAACAAAATATAGATTTTTATTAGCCATCAGCGGCGGTGCTGATTCAATGTATTTGCTAGATCGCTTTAAAAAATTTGATATAATTGTTGCCCATGTTAACTATAATTTGCGCAAGCAATCAATATTAGAGCAAGATCTAGTTGAGAAATATTGTCAAAAAAATAATATAACTTATCAAATTTTAGAGTTAAAAAATATAGAATATAAAAGTAATTTCCAATCAGAAGCGCGTAATCTTAGATACAAATTTTTTTCTCAAGTTTATCAAAAATACCATTGTGACTATTTGGTTATCGCTCATCATAGTGATGATTTTTTAGAAACTATTTTAATGCAAAAACTTAAAAATAAAATTGTTAATTTTTGAGGTATTAAAGCCAAAATTAATAATTTTGGTATGCAAATTTGAAGACCTTTGATTTATAAAGTGGATAAAAATAAAATTATCAAATATAATAAAAAAAATAATATTGCCTACTTTGATGATCAAAGTAATTTCAAACCTATTTACAAAAGAAATCAAATTCGAATGGATATACAAAAGTGATCCTGAATCTATAAAAAGATGTTTATTTTAAAATACATTTTGTATAATTTTGTTCTCAAAATCAAATGATTTTTTATTAAAAAAGAAATAGCAAAATGAAAACAATCTGACTATAGTACCTACTTATTTTCAAAGCTAAAATACCAAACAAATATTATATATTATATAATTCATAACAATTTTGAAGAAATTAACTTAACAAAGGGTAAAATTAATGCCATAATTACCTTTATAAATTCAAAAAATTCTAATGGTAGTTATCTTTTAAAAGAAAATGTTTATTTAATTAAAAAAAAACATAAAATAATACTAAAATCTAGTAAAATTTAATAAACTATAATTTAGAAAGGAAGCTTATGAAACAAAGAATGAAAAAACCCTCTCTTGGGACCTTTATTTTGATTTTAATTCTCATTGGTATTTTAGCGTATGTTCTTTGGCAATTTTTATCACCAAAATTAGGTTATAAATCATTGTCTGATTTAGAACAAAGAATTATTACCAATGCTAAAAGCGCAACTGATGATAACTTTTTTTGAGCTTTCGGTTTTGATATAAGTGACTTTAGAATTAAAGTTGTTGAGCAAGTTGGAAATAGAATTGAAAGCTATCAAGTTGTAGCAGATCCAACTATTATTCGTCTTTATCAAGCAGGGACAGGTGGTGTTATTAGTGAAAATATTTTATCACAACTGGGCTCTAGCGCTCCTAAAGTTAATAGTTGAAGAGAAATTATTCAATTAGCAACTAAGGCCTCTTTAACTTCTGAAATTATTGAAAATGCTATTAATCAAAAAATTAATAACGCACTTTCCTTAGTCGGCGCTGGTCAAAGTGTAAGTAAAAACACTATTGTAAACGCTAACCTACCAGTTATTTTTAACTTTGATCGTCCAAGAGGTAATTTCTTAAGTAGTTTTATAGTACCTTATATTCCCTTCTTGTTAATCAGTTTGTTTGGATTTTGATTATTTTTTAGACTTAGTCAAAATTCACAAGCTGGAGGTGGGTTATTTAACCCTGGAAAAAACCAAGCAATTCGTATAAAATCAAATAAAAAATTCACCGATGTTGCTGGAAATGCTGAAGTAAAAGAAGAAATTGCAGAATTTGTTGACTATTTAAAAAATCCAAAAAAATATGCAGCTGCTGGTGCAAAAATTCCAAAAGGAATTTTACTAGGTGGTCCTCCAGGAACTGGAAAAACCTTGCTAGCTAAGGCGACTGCTGGTGAAGCAAATGTACCATTTTTCTTTATTTCAGCTTCAAACTTTGTTGAATTATATGTCGGAGTTGGAGCAAAAAGAGTGCGTGAATTATTTAAAGAAGCACGTGCTGAATCTCCAGCAATTATTTTCATTGATGAGTTAGATGCAATAGGTCGCTCACGTGGATCAGGAATTGGCGGTGGGCACGATGAGCGTGAACAAACCTTAAACCAATTACTAGTGGAAATGGATGGAATGGTTGAAAATTCAGGAATTTTACTCATTGGAGCTACCAACAGAACTGATGTTTTAGATCCAGCGCTACTTCGTCCAGGACGTTTTGATCGCTCAATTATTGTGGGATTACCAGATATTAAAGAAAGAGAAGAAATTTTAAAACTTCATGCTAAAGGAAAACGTATTTCTCAAAATATTACTTTGGCAAATATCGCAAAAAGAACACCAGGATTCTCTGGCGCACAATTAGAAAATGTTATCAATGAGGCAACACTTTTATCTGTTCGTGAAAAAACACAAGTAATAACTGGTAAACAAATTGATGAAGCCATCGACCGTGTAATAAGTGGTCCAGCTAAGAAAAATAGAGTTATCACTGAGGATGAGCGTACCATGGTTGCATATCATGAAGCAGGACATGCTGTTGTTGGAATTAAGCTACGTTCTGGGGTAA
This sequence comes from Mesomycoplasma conjunctivae, assembly GCF_000026765.1. Classification (NCBI taxonomy): domain Bacteria; kingdom Bacillati; phylum Mycoplasmatota; order Mycoplasmoidales; family Metamycoplasmataceae; genus Mesomycoplasma; species Mesomycoplasma conjunctivae. The sequence continues at coordinate 321,631 of NC_012806.1, forward strand.
AAGTACAAAAAATCACTATTGTTCCTCGTGGAAACACTGGTGGATACAATTTAATGCTACCCGAACATGAAAAATATAATTCTACTAAATCTGAATTGTTAGCTTCAATTGCCGCTTTTATGGGTGGAAGAGCAGCAGAGGAAATTATTTATGGTAAAAACGAAATTTCAACTGGCGCAGCAAATGATATTGAAAAAGCTACTAAGATAGCTCGTCGTATGGTTACAGAATTTGGAATGTCTAACTTAGGACCAATTCAATATGAGCAAGACAATTCATCACCATTTTTAGGTCGTGATTATTTTAAAAATGCTTCTTTTTCATCACAAGTTGGGCATGAAATTGATATTGAAATTCGTGAAATTATTTCATCTTCATATAAATTAGCAATTGCTACTATTCAAGAACATAGATTATTACTTGAGTTAATTAAAGATACTTTATTAGAAAAAGAAACTATTGTCTTTGAAGAAATTCAACAACTTGAGCAAACATTGAAACCATTGCCAAAATCTACTGAAATTGAAGAAAAACAAAAAGTGAATACTAAAGATATTTTAGAAGAATTAATGGGTAGTGATTTTGCAAATAATCAAGAAAAAAGCTATGAAAATGAAGACCAAAATCAAAATTCACTAGAAGCAATAAATTATAATATTGATGATCAAGATGATGATAAAAATGACAGTGAATCTAAAATTGATAGTTCTAAAGAACAATAAAACAAAAAGAGATTAGTAATTAAAAAAATAAGATTTTTATCTTATTTTTTTATAATATAAAGGAAAAAAATGGAAAAATTAAATGATCAAGAAAAAGTAAGGTTAAATAAATTTGAGAACTTACAAAATAATAATTTAGCTTTTAGTGAATCAAAATATTCTCATTCTGATTGAAATGAACTAGAGAGCAAATTTGCTAATCACACTAAAGAAGATCTAGAAAATTTAAATATTAGAGCTGCTTTTGCAGGCAGAATTATAGCACAGCGTGGCCCTTTTCTAGTTATTCAAAATAATGGTTTGCACATTCAGTTATACATAGATAAGCGATTTTCTCAAAGTGAAAAATATCATCTTATTTTTGAAAATCTTGACCTTGGTGACATTATTGAAGCCGAAGGTTATTTGTTTAAAACTAAAACTCAGCAACTTAGCTTACATGTCTCAGATTTTCTTTTATTAACAAAATCGCTCAAACCACTTCCTGATCAATACTATGGCTTAAGTGATCAAGAAGAAAAATATCGCAAACGATATTTAGACTTAATTGTAAACACAAAAACAAGAGATACTTTTATTAAAAGAAGCAGAATTGTTTCATATATTCGTCATTTTTTTGATAATCAAAATTATTTAGAAGTTGATACTCCGGTGCTCCAACCTATTTTAGGTGGGGCTTCAGCTCGTCCTTTTATTACTCATTATAATTCATTACACCGTGATTATTATTTAAGAATTGCAACTGAACTACCTTTAAAAAAATTGTTAGTTGGTGGTATTGATCGCGTCTATGAGATTGGAAAAATCTTTCGTAATGAAGGTGTAGATACAACACATAATCCTGAATTTACTAGCATTGAATTTTATCAAGCTTATGCAAATTTAGAAACTATGATGCAACAAACCGAAAATTTATTTCAATTTTTAATTGAAAAAATTAACAATTCAAACCCAGTTTTAAACTTTGGTGAATATCAAATTGATTTTAGCAAACCTTTTGCGCGCATCAATATGGTTGAAGAAGTCTCCAAAAAAGTAGGTCATAATTTTTATCAAATTTCCGAAGAACAAGCCAAACAAATAGCGCAAGATCATGACATCAAAGTAGAACCTTTTTATACAAAAGGTCACATTATTAACGAGCTTTTTGAAAAATATATTGAAGAAGAGTTAATACAGCCGACATTTGTCACTGGTCATCCAATTGAGATTTCTCCTTTGGCTAAAAAAGATCCAAAAAACAACAATTTTACTCAACGTGCGGAACTATTTATTGCCAAAAAAGAATTTGCCAATATGTTTAACGAACTCAACGATCCTTTTGATCAGTTAGCACGCTTTGAGTCACAAATTAGCGAAAAAAACATGGGAAATGAAGAAGCTAGTGAAATTGATTATGACTTTGTTGAATCACTTTATTATGGCTTGCCACCAGCTGGCGGTTGTGGAATTGGCATCGATCGTTTAGTGATGTTGTTTACCAATAATGAATCAATTCGTGAGGTTATTTTATACCCGCAACTAAAAACCAAAAAGGAGTAAATTAGCTATAAAAATGAAGAAATTATTTTTTGCTTTTGATCTAGATGGCACAATTTTAAACCGTTACAACGAAATTGAAGACAAGATTATTGAAGCACTAAAGTTAGCTCGTGCTCAAGGCCATATTTTAGCAATTGCCACAGGTCGAGGTTTGCCAGGCTCATTAGAATTAATTAAAAAATATCCTTATTTTGACTACATCATTGCCAATAATGGGACACTAATTTATAATGTAAAAGAAAAAACTACAATTGATAAAGGCTCACTTGATGTCCAAACTATCAAACTACTAATTGAAGACTGTAAAGCAAGCAAATCGATATGTGCAATTAGTAGTTTGTTTAATTTGTATAAGTATGCTCCTGAAGACAACTATCCTTGACTAAAAGAGCAACATATCATGGATATTCATGTTTATAAAAAAATTGAATTCCAAGAGATTGAAAATGTTTTAGCAACTGAAAAAATCAACCAAATCGCCCTTCGCAACTCGGAATCAGAAATTAAAAAACTTTATCAAAAATGGTCTGACAAACTTGCTGGTATTTATAAAACTACCATCACAAATAAAATTTTTCTTGATGTCAATCCTTTAAGTGTTGATAAATATTTTGGCATTAAATTAGTCTTAGATTCACTTAATTTAGATGAGAGTTGCTTAGTTACTTTTGGTGATAGCTCAAATGATTTTTTAATGATTCGCCACGCTTACTACGGTTTTGCAATGCCTTATTCCACACCTGATATTGAAGAGGTTGCAACTAAAGTTTTAAAACCAGATTTTGATGTTAATAGCAAGCAAGTTCAAAATCCAATTGCTAGTCAAGTTAGTCATATTCTTGCAAACATTGCAAACTTTGACAAACTTTATAAAAGCAAAAAATAGCTATCAAAATATAGCTATTTTTTGCTTTTGAATAAAAAAAATTAAAATTGTGATAGAATAAAATAAAACAATTAAAAAGGAGAAATTATGATAAATGTTAACGAATTTCGCCCTGGGATTACCTTCAAAGATGAAGGGGATATTTTTGTTGTTCTTGAATCACAACACTCAAAACAAGGTCGTGGACAAGCTAATGTGAAAGCAAAAGTAAAAAATCTAAAAACAGGAGCAATTATTGTCAAAACATACTCAGGAGGAGAACGGGTAGAAAAAGCTCACATTGAAAAAGTTTCAATGTCATACCTCTACAACGACGGTGATGCAATTGTTTTAATGAATGATGAAACTTTTGAACAAATTAGTATCGAAGTCTCCAAAGTTGAGTGAGAAATTAAATTTTTGGTCGATGGTGCAAAAGTTAAAGTTCGCAAATATGGTGAGGAAATTTTAGATATTGAACTTGCCCCAAAAGTTGAACTTTTAGTAACACAAGCTTTTGATGCTGTAAAAGGAAATACTTCATCAAATCCAACCAAAAAAATTACCCTCGAAACTGGTTATGAAATTGATGCACCTTTATTTATAAAAGAAGGTGAAAAAATTGTTGTCTCTACCGAAACAGGTAAATATGTTTCACGCGGTAATTAATTACTAAAATCAATAAAAAAGCTATAAATTTATACACAAAAGGAGTTATTATGTCAATTGAAACACTAGCAATCAACACTCTTAAATTAAATGGTGTTGCCGCTGTTAATAAAGCAAATTCTGGTCACCCAGGAGTTGTAATTAGTGCTGCTAAAATAGTTTATACTCTCTTCAGAGACCACATGAATTATGATCCTAGTGATCCAAAGTGAATTAATCGTGATCGTTTTGTGCTCTCAGCAGGTCATGGATCTGCACTTTTGTACTCACTTTACTATTCATTAGGAATGCTCACTCGTGAGGATTTACTAAATTTTAGACAACTGGGTTCTAAAACTCCAGGGCATCCAGAATTTGGTCACACAGTTGGGGTAGAATCAACAACTGGGCCTCTAGGTCAAGGAATTGCAATTGCTGCTGGTTTGGCAACAGCACAAGCTCATTTGCAATCTAAATTTAAAGAAATTGATCACTATACATATGTTCTTTGTGGTGATGGTGATCTCCAAGAAGGCATTTCTTATGAGGCACTCTCCTTTGTTGGACAAAACAAGTTAAATAAATTTATTGTTTTATATGATAGCAATGATATTCAATTAGACTCACCAGTTTCACTTGTTTTTAAAGAAGATCTTAAAAAACGTGTTGAATCACAAGGGTTTAACTACTTTATTGTTAAAAATGAAGTTGACTTAATCTCAGCCGCTATCACTCATGCTAAAACCCTTGATAAACCAAGCTTTATCGAAGTAAAAACTATCATTGGCGAAGACACACCAGGCGCTAATACCAGTGATGTTCATGGTATGCCATTAGGCAAAGATATCGAAATTTTCAAAGCAAATATTAATTGAAATCATGACGATTTTTACTTAGATGCCCAAGTTGTTGAACACTATAAAAACACTTTAGTGGCTCGTAGTCTTGCTAAAAAAGCTAAATTTAGCATTTCTGAGGAATTAGCTGTCTACTTAGAAAAAGCGCACAAACCAATTACTATTGATTTAAACATTGCTAAAAATTTAGCAACTAGAGCTTCATCAGGTGAGATTATTAAATATCTTAATAAAAATTTAGAGCACTGAATTGGTGGCTCAGCCGATCTAAGTGTTTCTACAAAAGTTGCCGGTGCCGATGGTATTTTTAGTCCACAAAACTACCAAGGTCGTAATTTAATGTTTGGTGTGCGTGAGTTTGCAATGGCGGCCATTGCCAACGGTATTGCCCTCCACTCTGTGCTAAAACCTTTTGTTTCTACCTTCTTTGTTTTTAGTGACTATTTAAAACCAGCTCTAAGACTATCTGCGCTTATGAAACTGCCAGTTACATACATTTTTACTCATGACTCTCTCTTAGTTGGTGAAGATGGCCCAACTCATGAACCAATTGAGCAGCTTGCAATGATTAGAAGTATTCCAAATGTGCATCTAATGCGGCCAGCTGACGAAATTGAAATGAAATCAGCATACGAAATTGCACTCAATTCTACAGATAAACCAAGTGTCATTGTTGCAAGTAGACAAAATATTGTCTCACAAGAGAACACAGATGGCCTCGAATTTAAAAAAGGTGCCTACTTACTACGTAAATCCGAATCTCAATTTGCCATTATTTCAACTGGAAGCGAGCTTGAATTGGCAAGACAAATTGCCCAAAAATTTGATTTAAATCTTATATCTTTATCACATTGAAGCACAAAGCCGATCTGAGATGCAGATAAAGCAATTTCAATTGAATTAGCTTCTACTTTTGGTTGACAAAAACATGCTAAATATAACTTTGGTTACGATGATTTTGGCTTTTCGGCCCCTGCTGAAAAAATTTTAGAACATATCGGATTTACCTTTGAAAATATTAGCAAAGAAGTTGCAAAAATTATCCAAGCTGATTAGTTTATAAAAATAATAATATTCATTTTAAAAAACACCAATTTTGGTGTTTTTTAAAATTAAACTAATATGTGTAGACAAACTTTTAAAATACTATAAATTAGAAGACTTTATAGCTTTATTATCTAATAAAAAGGATTCAAAAGAGAACAACTTTGAGACTAACTAAATATTGATAAGATGCTATGAAGTTTTTCCAACCCTAATTTTTAAATAAGACTAAAAGCATATAAATTTATAGCAATTAAGCTAAAAATAATTAAGTTTAGAGATAATGATCTACTTATTCTTTTTAAGCTAATAGGTATTGCATGATTAAAAGAGATTTTATTAATCATTTTATTCAAATATATTATATAATTTAGATAAGGTAAAAAATAAACCAATCTAATTCACTTTAAAAAGTGTATAAATTTAAAGAATTTTTTGCTAATTTAGCTATCTTAGAATTATTAAGTTGGAAATCTAAATTAGATTTTTTCCTATTTATATGATTTTTTATTTTAATTTTAATAAAATTTTCATATAATTATAATGAAAATTAAAACTAAAGAAGGTTTTTACAAAAACGACATGAAAAATAAAAAAACATTAATAATTGGTTCAGCAATTTCAATTGCAGCAATTACTACTTTTGGTTTAGTAGTAGGTTTTGCCTCAAGAGCTGGATATAACGGAAGTGATCCAAGACAAGGTGTAAAAGACGAATTAGCAAAAGTAAGCTCAGTAGCTTTTAAATCTGACTTTGCACCAATAACTAGTGACTACAACAATTTAAAAACTCGTATTTATGACGAACAAGGAAAAATAAAAGAATCTATCAACTTAGATGATATTTTTGATTTTTTTACAACAAATGGTAGTCAACAATCAGTTTATAATACACCGCAAAAATATAGATTAGTTATTGAAGAACTAAAAAGTGATGATGAAAAACAACGTTTTGAGCTAAGATTCCATTTCGAAGAAAAACTTGAAAATGGTAAAATAGCAAAATCGGAAACTATTTTTACCTATTTAAATCCAATTGATAATGTTAGAAGTGCTCTTACTAGTTTTGCTCACATAGTAAAACAAAATTTTTCTAATTTAAAATTACTTGAAAGCACAGAAGATACTTCTACATCAATTTCACTTCGTCCATTAAAATTAACTCTTGAAAAAGATTTTTTAGATAGTATTAATAAACTACAAACTTCACAACAAGTAGCTAGTGCTATTGGTAGATATTTTGATATTTCAAAAGTAAAAAATAAAATTACTGCTCAAACACTAGGTTACAAAATTCATGAAAATACAGATCCATTCCAATTTGAATTTATTAAAAATCCAAGTGATGATTCACAATGAATTAGCAAGGCTAATGATCAACAAGGAAGCTTGCGTCTTTTTGTAAAAACAAGTTTTAACCAAGAAGCTAAAAAAGATCTTCAAAATTACCAAGGAAAAGATGAATCCTATATTGATGTTATTACAATTTCCAACGATGGTAAATCCTTCTTTGCTGATCCAAGACAAATCATTGATCAAATTGATATTAACCCACTTGATCACTTTGACTATTATCACAAAGGTTTAACAAGTCAAACAATTACTACTAATTCAACTAAACCAGACACTGAAACTGATGCTTCATTTGTTGATGCAGCTGGTGCAAATGATTTAGGAAAAATTGATTTATTTGATTATAACGCTACTGAATATTTTACTAAATTACAGAGCTTTGATATGAACGATGCTAATGCTTTTATAGCTTCAGCTCTAACAAATCGCCTCAGATATACTTTTGGTCAATTAAGTAAATATGAAAGTCAAATTACAAATAGTTTAAGATATCAATTTTTACCTTCTCAAGCTCGTATTAGATATAATCAAACAAACCAAAGATTATATATTGAAATTCCAGTACGAATTTCTTTATTAGAATCTGTTTATGGTGGTAACTCACAAAAAGTTCTTACTAGCAAAGTAGTAAAATTCAAATTAGAAAACTTTAAAAATAAAATTGATTTAGAAGCACTAGAGAATACAGAAATTAGTGATCCAAAAAAAATTCACGATTACAAAGACACAGGAAGACCTATTCGTGCAACTCGTGGTGAATTAATTGCTTTAGTTAAAGAGAAAAAATTCAAAGAAGTTGAAAATTTATTAAACACTAATTATATTTTTAATAAAACTTATTCTTTTAGATTAGCCAATATTGAAAATGATAATGCTTCTGGTCTAATTGTTCCACCAACACTTGAAGAAATTAAAAAAGCTAAATTTTATCCTAATAAATCATCTCGATTTGTAAATCAAAATGTCTTTATTTCTACAAGTGATGTCTTTAATTCTAGAAGAGAACCTAATGATACTTTAGGTCCAATTGCTGCATTTTATCGTTCACTATATGTTCAAGGTCCAGAGGCAGTTGCTCGTGGTCTTTATGAATTAGCACACCAAGCTGGTGTAGAATTTACTACAGCTTATGATCCTAATTTTTCTGGAGCTAACTTTAGTGATCTTAAAAATATTAGATTTAAAAAACCAATTGCAATATTTAGTATCAACAACGATTTAGGATTTAACGATTTTGCAAAATCATCAGTGTTATATATTCCTTTCTCATTAAGTGAGACTGAACTTCATCAAGAAGCACAGAAATTAGCACAATCTAATTTAGCAGCTAATAATTTTACCAATTATAGTACTGAAGAATTTGATGATAAAGTTACATACAATGATTTTGTTTTAAGTGTTAGAAATAGCCAATTCACTAAATTGCGTAAACAATTAGTTAAAACCTATGTAAACACTCGAACAGCTGAAAACCGTAATGCTGATTATGCTGATGGTGACATTGATTCAACTAGTCCAACTATTGCATTAACTGAAATGGAAAATCTTCAAGACCTACTTGTTGCCTTCTATTTACAAGCAGCTTACCATGATGGTTGGTCAACTTATACTCCAAATGGATCACAATATCGAGTTAATTTCGAACTTGCAAACACTGAAGAAGAATTAGCAGATGAGACAAAACCACTTAAAATTCGTTTTGCATATCAATTTGGATTTTTAGATCAAAATAATGAATTGCAATATGTTAGCTCAAATGATAAACAATTAACAACAATTGATAATTTCTTCTTATTATCAAAAGAAAATAGAGCAAAACGTGATGAAACTCGAAGACTTGATAATATTATCCTTGGAGTTCCAGCTTCGCTAAAAACATATGAACTAGATAAAGATCAATATGATGCTATTAAGGTAATGCAAAAAGACAGTGTAAAATTTGAAGAATTATCTCAATATATTGGAAGCGATTTAGCTAACTATTTACAAGCAATTGACAAGGATTTAAAAATTGAAACTGCTGATGTTATCAACAATAAAGTAGGAACAACTAGCATTATTTTCCGTTTAAAATCTGGAGAGAACAATCAATCAAGACTATTATTAGAAATTAGAGTAGTATTAAAACCAACTGTTGAAATCAATTTCCAAGATGCACCTGAAGCTCAAGGAAGAGCTAACATTACTCTTAATAGTGGAGTTAGACGCTCAACACCAGTTGCAGCACCTGCTCCTAGCACAACTACAACAACTACCCCTGGCGCAACTCAAACACCAGCTTCAAACTAATCAAATATCAATTTAACTAAAAGGAACTTAATATGAAAACAAAAAAAAATAGAAATAAATTATTAATAATTGGTTCTGCAGTTGCATTTTTAGCTTTAACAATTGGTGTTGGAGTTGGTGTTAGCAAAAACCGTATCCTTAGTCAATATGAATCATATTTCAAAGTTGGAGAACCAACTTTATTAGATAATTCGCAAAAAGCTGACTATCAAGATTTAGCACAAGATCTTGCTAACTTAAAAGTTGCAACTGATAAACAAAATATCTCTGCACAAGTTGCCCTTGATTTAGAAAAAGATAAAAGATATGCATTTCAATTAGCAGATGTTATTGATTTTAGTCAAATTAGTAAAAAATATCCTAACTTAGTTTTTCAAGTAGCTACTACTAATTCGCAAACTAGTACACCAGCTACAAGTGCAAGCTCAGGATCTATTAATAATCTTTTGGTATACGCTTTTGATAAACAAACTAGACAACAAGTTTTATCAAAAGCTATCAAAGCCACCCTTAGTGGATTTAGCACATCTGCTCCAAGCGATATTTTAGCTAGTGAATTTTCAAATCAGTCAACTATTAAAATTAATCGTCAATTATTTAATTCACAAGTTATTTTACCTTCACAATTTTTAGTAAAATTTCAAGATCTTTTTGCTTCCCAGGTGGCAAAAGAGACTAATTTAAAACAAGGAAGTTTGGGTGAGACTATCAATATTGCTCCTGAGTCTAAAATTACTAAAGAGCAAATTGAAGCTGCCCAAACTCGTCAAGCAGAAAGTCAACCAACAACTAGTTTATCAGAGGCTAAAAGTTTTCAAATTTTAATGGATACCATTGCCTATTTTGGTGGGCTCAATGTTGTTGATAGTAGTGGAAATACCTCCCTACTTTCTCCTGATTTAATTTTAACTCCAGTTGCTGGACAAAAATCTTATATCCAAATTAATGCAAATGATCAAGATGGAAGTGCAAGTGTTGCTATTAATGTTAAAAACGCGCAAGGACTTAGCCAAGTTTATAATATTGCTGTTGAAGGTCTTGATTCCATTAGTGGCATTCAAGAAAAATTTGAAGCTGAGCTCAAAGCAAATGCAAGATCTTATTTTGATATCAAAGATAGTTTAGAATTCCGTCTTTTTAGTACTAAACAAGGAATTTATACAACTATTAGTAATTATTTAGAAGCAGAAAGAAAAGCTGAAGAAGAAGCTGCTAAAAAAGCAGCAGAGGAAGCTGAAAAAGCCAAACAACAACAACAACAACAACAACAACAACAACAACAACAACAACAACAACAACAACAACAACAACAACAACAACAAACACAGCCAGCACAGGGAAGTGACCAAACACAGACAGCCGGATCAACTACAACTGGCACTGCTACCCCTTCAACTCCAGCAGCAGGCACTGCTGCCGCTTCATCCGGAACCGGTGCTGTCCAAACCCAAGCTACAGGTGAAAAAACTGAAACACAAGAAGATGCCCAAGCTAAATTAAGAGCTAAAATTTTAGCAGAAGCTGCTAAAAATAATATTGAGTTTTTAAAATCCCAAGGTGCTACTAAAGACAATATTAATACCTTTGAATTCTGATTTAAGAACAAAAATAAAGCCTTTTTAAACACTTTCCAACCAACATTTCAATTAATTAACTCTGATAATAATCAAAGTATTGATGCAACAAATAGTATCTCAGTTGCTATTAATTTACAACCTATTATCCCATTAACAATTTTACATCCTGATAAAATTGACTTACCTGAAATTATTGAAAAAACAGGTCCTAATGATTCCTTGACAGCTTTTGATAACTATCAAATTAAAAATATTGAACTTAGTCCTTTTACAGTAAATATTTTTGGTAACCAACTAAAATATCAATTAGTTTCTACTATTCCAGCTAAAAATATTAATATTAAAGATAACAATATTACTCAAGTTTTCCAAAAAGATATAAAAACCCTCTTTGAAAATAGTAAATTAGCTGACTACTTTAAACTCACAAGTGCAGAAAAAACTAATATTCAAACTCAATTAACAAGTTTTTTCAACACTAGAGCAAAAGATGTTGTTGTACCTTCAGAACAAACTTTTGCAACTAGTTTTCAAGCTAGCAAACCAGCTGGTCAATATTTAGCAGATGTTTTTGCAAGCCTTGACAAATTAGATCCTTCATATCAAAAAGAAATTAGTTTTGATTTTAATGAAAATAATAATATTTATAGTATTATATTTAAGCTCACAAAAGACCAAAAAGTTGAAAACCGTGTTATTGAAATTAGTAATGTGGCAAAAAATAATGAAGCTTATGATTTAGCTCAAAGTTATAGTGCTAATATTTTCATTGATGGTAAAACTAATCTTCAATATAATCGTCCAATATTTGGACCAAGTGATCTCTTTTATCCATTTAGCATTGCGTCTTTAAATAATAGTAATCAAAGATATAGAATTAACAGTGAGACACTTCCAAATTATTTAGCAACTCCAACAGATGTCTTAGGTCCTATTTTACAAACTATTAATAAATACCCTCAACGTTCTAAGCGTGTTCGTGATCTTCCTAACGCACTTACATTATTATCCAAGCTAAATAATGAAGCTCAATTTAAAAAGATTTTGGATGAAAATGATAAAGCTGTAAAAGGTATAAGTGAAAATATAAGTAAAATAAATGGTGCTCAAGAATTACAGGAAAAAATTCTTGAAATTGTTGCAAAAGAAAAAAACCTATCTAAAGAAGAATTACAACGTAATTTAAGATTCTTCAATAGAATTACCAAAGATGGTTTGGCTATTAATACACCTATAATTTATGATAATAACTTGCTAACTAAAGATGCACCTGGAAATGATACAGAAGTTGAAAGAGTTTCCAATTTATCAAAAGGTGTATTATATTTAGCTTTTACCCCTACTAAATTACTCGAAGATGGTAAAAAATATAGATTATTATCTACAGGTGATTTTAGAGGATCTAGAAGTGGAACTGTTTCCTTATATATTCAAAAAGTAAAATCTATTCCTGGTGATGTAACCGGTCTAAAAGAGAATACTGATGCCTTTATTTTAGGTTTAGATTACGATGATACACTTTCATTAACAGGTAATACAGGTTCTTCAGTAGATCGTACTAGTGTTTTAGCTATTATTGATGTCAATGATCGAACTACAATAACATCTGCAAAAGATTTTTCTATAAGTGGTGAAGATTATCAAAAAGGAACAGACCAGTTTAAAGACAAAATTAGATATTCTTCACGACAAAACACTTCTGAGGCCCAAGGGAGCATTTTAGGTAGTCTTGATCAACCAATACTATTAGAAGTCATCACTGATGGTAGACAAATTACCTTCAATGTTTATCCTTCTAATTATGACCGAAATACTAACAATTATATTAGTGCAACCTTGAGAAATCAACCTATGAGACCTCAACCTATGATGGCTCAACAATCTTCGGTAGGTCAACCTTCAGGAGCTCAAACTTCGGGAACTACAGGAACTCAACCAAGCGTTATGCAACCTACACTAGCTTTCGATCCTCAAGCTCAAGCAGTTATAGGTCGAGGAATTGATTTTGGTATAATTGGTGATGATGTAAGTGAAAAAAATAATCCAGTTGATGAAAATGGAAATGAACAAAGTCGTCCAGCTGGAGGTATTATTCTTAAAGGTTTTGCAGTCTTTAAAGATAATGAAGCAATCTTAAATAATACTACTAATCGAAATAAAGTTCGTGATGCATTTATTAAACAATATTTAAAATAACTTAATTCTTTAGTGAAAAAACAACAATTATTTGTTGTTTTTTTCTTTTAAAAATAATAAAAAAATAAGTTTTTAGTTAAAAAAGTAGTAATTTTTTCCCAAAAAATAAATTTATAGCTAACATTTAGCAAATATTAAAAAATGGGTGGAAAATTATGAAATGAATAAAAATTTTAGTGCTTACTACTACAAGCTTGTTATTCTTAACTAGTTGTATTGAAATTGATTATCACAGAAATGAAAATGTTTACCAACAAGAAACTAAAGATACTACAACCAATTCTTTAATTGTAAGTAATCAAAAAGCAAGATTTGCAAGTGTAGTTGAAGGTCAAGTTGGCAATCAAGTTCTTACTGCAAATTATCTCAATCTTGCCAGTTCTACTCCTATAGATTGATCGAAACTTGGTCAACACGATGTAGATTACCAAGGTTTTGAGAAAGTTGCAACAAACTTTTTCAATATAGTTAAAATTAAAAATCAAGAAGGTCTTAATAATTCAGTAATTAATAAATTTTTAAAATTAAAAGATATTGATTTTGTCTTTAGTTTTGAACGACCGCAAATCAATAATTCAAATTCAGAATTTGATTTTCCAGCAGAAGATAACAATTTTGAAAATCAAGTTGATTTGGATGTAAGCAAGCTTAAAAAATTTGAGCAAGCTTTTGCAAAAAATGAGTTAGAAATCATGAAAGCAAATAATCCTGACTTATTTTTTAGTCAAAGAGAAAATTTTTTATTTTTTGAACAATTGCTCATTGATAAACAACAAGAGTGAAACCCAAATTTAAAAACTTTGTTTGCTAATAATCTTTTTAACAATCATCTTGTATTAATTAGTAAAACTCAAAAATTAATTCAAAAAATTATTTTAGAAATTATAGAAGTTGAAAACTTTAGCAAACTAGTCATAAATGAAATTATTGATAAACTAAACAAAGAAAAAGTAGCAAAAGAGGCGAAAAAAAACAAGGCAAACAAAGATAATCCAGACTTATCTAATAGTCACAAAACTAGTAACCAAGAAGAAAAAGAAGAGGAAATGATTACCAAACAAGAGCTCAAAATTTTAGAAGATTTTAAGACAAATATTCAAAATTTAAATCAAGATATTGCTAATTTTCTAGATCCAGCAGTTCACTTTAGTATTAGTAAAAAATATGTTTTCTTAAATGATGAATCTATATTGGTCAATAACCAACTATTTTATAAACAAATTATTAATTACTATAATCAATATCTCAGAAAATATGTTACCTATTTTCAAATTAGAAATCCTTTTAATTTACTAACACAGGCAAAACAAGAACTTATTGATAAATATTTCTACCCTTTAATAGATAATGAAAAAATTTTAATTAATTAAAAAAATAATTTACTAGTAAATAAAAGCTTAAAATGCTTTTTATTATTGCTTATTGTGTTATTATTTAAATAAAACAGAAACAAAGGAGAGAAATTATGGCGACAATTCAAAGTGATAAAGCTAAAAATAAAAATAAAATTTCTTTCTTTGGTGCGCTTCTCATTGTTTTTGGAGCTTTGATAGGTGCAGGAATTTTCTTTAAATCTAAATCTGTTCTTGAAGGCTCAGGTTTTAATTTAGCACTTGCAATTGCAAGTTGGATTGTTGCTTGCATCTCAATAATTGCAATGTCTTTTAGCTTGATAGAAATTGCATCAGTATCAAGCAAGTCAAATTTATCATTAATTATTTGAAATAAAATATTTAATTCTAAATTTGTTTATCAATTATCCAAGAGTTTTATTATTTATGCTTATTTACCTTTTACATATTTTGTAATGCCCGTTTATTTTATGCAAATGCTTCAAGATGCTATTGCAGCTTTTAAACTCTCAGAATCAGCTTCATGAGGTTTAAATTTTGATTGAATTATAGTGCTTCTTGTTACACTTGTAGTTTTTTACTATTTTTTAGTTGTTGGTCTTAATTCTAAAATAGCTCAAAAGCACAATACTGTGATTTTGTTTTTTAAATTTATCCCAATTATCTCTACTGTTATTTTAGGTTTTGTTTTCCTTGCAATGGGAGCTAGTAACCAACTAGCCAGCCAACCTCAATTTAGCAATATTAGCAATACTATTACACAGGGTGAATCGCTTGCAAAAACTTTGCCTGGAGTTGGTATTTTATTATCTATGGCTGCTATTTTCTTTA
Organism: Mesomycoplasma conjunctivae; assembly: GCF_000026765.1. Taxonomy (NCBI): domain Bacteria; kingdom Bacillati; phylum Mycoplasmatota; order Mycoplasmoidales; family Metamycoplasmataceae; genus Mesomycoplasma; species Mesomycoplasma conjunctivae. Next base: position 336,907 of record NC_012806.1, read on the forward strand.
CTTATGAAGGTTTTTTTACAGTAGCAGGTCTACAAACTGAGATGAAAAATCCTAAAAAAACACCTTTAGCTATTATGATAGGGATAGCCCTGACCACCATTATTTATTTATTAATAGCAATTGCAACTTCAATTGTCGGTGATGGTTCAATTAGCTCTTTTTTACAAATAGCAAAAGATGAACTCAAATGATCACAACAAGTCATTCAATGAATTATAGGTACAACTAATTTATTTATAGCAATTAGTATTTTGGGTATTGTCAATGTTTTTACGATGTGAGGGCCACGCGCAATTGATGAGTTAATTAAAAATGGAGAACTAAAATTTTTAGAAAAGTGGCATCAGAAATATAATCAAAAGACAGACAAACCGATAGTAGCTAGTTGATTTTTAGCAATTATTTCTACTGTACTAATCATAATTTTAACTTTAGTAGGAGTTTATGGATATAGCGATAATACCTATAGTTTGTATGGAGAGAGTCTAAATAATTTATATGCCTTTGCAGATATTAGTGGAAATTGATCAGCATTGATTACATTTGCTTTAATTGCCGCATCAATTTATGGTGGTATTCAAAATAGAAAAACTAATTTAATAACAACACAAAAAATCAAATATTTTAAACCACTTGCTTACTTTTCTGTTATAAGTATTGTAATTATTTTGAGCTCAGCTTTTCTTATTCCAATAATAGATCTTTTTTTATTAACTGGAGTTGATCCAAATGTTGAAAATTTTAATTTGATTCTCAAAGTTAGAATAACTAAAATTATTGTTTTAATTCTTTTTGTTTTTTTACCTTCACTACCAGCATTTTATGAAAAATTTAAGGATAAAAAATTACTATCTATTAGATAGAATTACTAAAAGGATATGCAACTATTAATTTCTAGTTTATGGATGCCAAAAAAGTTATTATTTTTCTAATTTATAAAAACATAAAATAATGTATAATTTTGAGACATATGGAAAATAAAACAGAAATTAAAGTGAGTTTATTGAAAAGACTAACAAATAAAAAAAACTTTACTTTTTCTATTTTTGAAATTGTAATATCTGGTAGTTTTTTAGCAATTTTTTTAGTTTTATCATACATAATTAAAACTAGCCTACCGCCAAAATTAAATGTAGCCTTTGAAATTCCATTTTTTATTTTCTTAGGAATTTTACTAGGTTGATTTAAAGGGCCAATTGTAGCATTATTATTTGATATTGTTAAAACAGCTGCTACTAGTAATGTTTTTCTTTGAACTCCTGAGTATGGAATTGTCCCACCGCTTATTGCACTAATAGCTGCTTTTTTTATTAAATTAGTACATTCGCAAGATATTTATTTGTTGATTCCAACAATAATGTTTATTTTGGCAATAATAGCCATTTTTGTTTATTATTGAAAATTAGATGATAGTTTAGCAAAAAAAGCTCCAAAAGCATGAGGTAATTTTTTTAACAAAAAAACCACATTGATTTTGATTGGCTCAGTTGCAACTTTCATCACAGTTGTTGGTACAATTTTATTTATAATATACAAAAAAACTAATTCCTATAAAATGAAATTAGCTTTTTTAACTTTGATGATATTATCTTTTATTTTTATTATTTTTCGTTGATTTTGACATCCTATCGCTTTTATTCGATACTACAATCGCTATCTTAATAGAAGCGGACAAGATCGCATTGTTGAACAATATTTCTTTTACTATTTAAATCCAATAATTCTCAAATCACTAGTTAGTTTACCAATTTATACGGTTTCACTGGTGACATTGATTCCTTTAGTAAATTTTTTAAACAACAAACATAATTATCAATGAAGACTTGGTTACTAATCAAGTTTTAATCTTGGATAAATAATTTCTGCTTTTTCAAAAATTGTTTTATCAAATTTAGAAAAATTTAAATTTTGTTGTAAACTAATAGATTTTTGCTTTAGAATTGCAAGAATTTTTTTACTATTTTTAGGCATGACTACTGAAAACATTGTGTTGACAGCATAAATTCCATTAAGCAGTGCTAATAAAACAACTGATAATTTTTCTTTTTGACTAATTAATCAAGGTTTTTGAATATCTATATAACTATTTAAATTTTTTGATAAAGAAATTGCTAATTTGAGTGCTTTGTCAACTTCCAAATTATCAAATAAGTCTATAAATTGATAGTGTGTTTGCTCAATTTGTTTATAAATATAAACATCATTTTCATCTAATAGTTCTTTATTATAAATTAAAGGTGTATCAAAGTTTTTATTTATCATCGCAATAGTGCGACTAATCAGATTACCAAAATTATTAGCAAGAGTGGAATTATAAAATAAGTTTAAATTATGTTCATCAAAGATGCCATCTTGTCCTAAAATAATTTGGCTAGCAAAAAAGAGTTTAATAGTCTCAACATCATGTTTTTTAATGAGCTCAAGCGGATCTACTACATTACCTTTAGATTTTGACATTTTCCCTTCAGGAGTTATCAGTCAACCATGAGTAATGATATTAGAAGGTAACCTTAGGTTAAGCGATTGTAAAAAAATTGGTCAATATATGCAATGAAAGCGAGTAATTTCTTTACCTACAACATGGACAATTTGCTCAGATTGATTTCAAAAAGTATCAAAATCACTATTCTTATCAAGGGGTTTGAGCGCACTTATATAATTAAATAAAGCATCAAGTCAAACATAAATTACATGCCCAGGTTGTGATTTGACAGGAATCCCCCATTCAAGAGAAGTTCTTGTTACAGAAAGATTTTCAATACCTTTTTCTAAAAAATTTTTAATTAACTCATTTTCAATTTTTTTCTCACTGATAAATTGGGGATGATTTTTTCAAAAATCTAGTAATCATGATTGCATTTTTTTCATATCAAAGAAAAAAGATTCTTCTTCAATGTATTCCATTTTTGAACCACTAACTGGATGGTAGTATCCATCATCTTTTTTAATCGCCTGTTTTGGGGTTAAAAATTCTTCATCACTAACTGAATACAAACCTTTATAAAAGTCTTTAAAAATAAAGCCTTTTGCAAGCATTTCATCAAATATTTTACTTACATATTCTTTGTGAAAATCACTAGTGGTTCTTGAAAAATAATCATAATCAATTTCAAAAATTTCTCATAAGTTTTTGAACTTATTGGCAACTTGATCAACAAAAAATTGTGGCTCTAATTGATTTTCTTGTGCTTTTTGAAAAATTTTTTGTCCATGTTCATCAGAGCCAGTTAACAGCCTTGCATCATAACCTTGTAATTTTTTATAGTTTTTGATTACTCAAGCAATAGTGGTTGTATAGAGGTGACCGATGTGTAAATTGCCTGAAGCATAATAAATAGGGGTTGTGACATAAAATCTTTTTTTAGACATTTTTTTTCCTTTTGCTAACGTATAATTTTTGGACTTCTTTGCGGTAAGTGTGTTTATTTTTGTTCTTGGGATGCAAATAAAGAGTGGGCAAATAGTGGGTTCCTCAAGGCGCATTAAACTGTGATTCAATGAGTACAAATTTGATAGCTTGAGCTATCCGTGGGGCAACAAATTGGATTTTTTTTGGCTCAAAATTATATTTGCGCAATACCTCAATGATATCTACAAAGCGCTCAATTGGCAACACTAGTGCTAGCCTACCTTTTTGTTCAATAATTTTGCTAGACCCAAATACTAATTGTTCGAGGTTAAGGTCAATTTCATAAATTGCTCTTTTTAGCTCACTACTTACTTTTTTAATGATTTTAGTGTCTTGTTTGTAATAAGGAGGGTTAGCAAAAATGAGTTGATATTTTCTAGCTACTTGTTTGTTTTGTTGTTTTCAAAAAGTATTAAAGTCTTGACAAATTATGCGAATTTGTTGTTCTTTTTTGTTTAAATTAACATTTTCTTGGGCAAGAATGGTGGCTTTTCTTTGAATTTCCACAGCATCAATTTTAATTTTTGGATCACGGTGGGCAACAAAAATTGATAATGCAGCATTGTTAGCTCCGATTTCAAGCATCCGTGTGGTTTTATGATTAATGGTTAGAAAATTACCAAGTAGTATTGTATCAACTGAATAATTAAACATTGATTTATCTTGTCAAATTTTCAAGCCATCGTTATAACCTAAATTATTTAGCACTAATTTAGTCTTCATTTTTATACTCAATTAAGCGCTTGTTTTTTGCATAACTACGACCAAATTTTGCTATTTTTTTGCCATTTAGAACAGTTGCATCAGCACTAAAAGTGGATCTGATTCCCAACATATATTGTCCAACACCATAGGCATCAACTGGTGCTTTTTTTGCTTCAAATTCGGCAATTTTTTTAGGATCAAAACCTGATGAGACAATAATTTTGACATGTTTACCGCCATTTTCATCTAATTTTTGGCGTAGCTTTGTAATTAAATCAAAACTAACTCCAAATTGATTTTTTTGTGGTTTTGTAAACATTTTGTCAGCAATCGCTTTTGAAGTATCAACACGAACACCTATTAATTTTTCACCAAATTCTTTTAAAACCTTGAGTGAATCGTTAATGACATCGTTGTTAAAATCTACTAGGGCAATTAATTTTTGATTACTAAAAGTTTTTAAATAATAATGACAAGCCTTTATCAAATCGCCTGAAAAATTTTGAATTAAAGCATGAGGCATTGAACCAAAATTTTCATAATTTTTACCAGCTTGAGCAATACTACTAAAGTTTGTAATTCCACCAACACGAGCTGCTTTTCCATCAATTTCTTGGAGTAGATAATGATCGCTGCGATCTGCCATAAATATTATTTCTTTACCATTGGCTGCTTGGATACAATTGTAGGCATTAGTTGCAACTGATGTACTTCGCGATAATATACCATCAATAATACCTTCATATAAAATAAAATCTTGAAGTCTACCTTCGAGTTCTAAAACCACTTCTTTTGCGCTAATATGGCTACCTTCTGGTAAATATCGAATAGTATAATTGTTAATCTTTGAGTGTTTTTTAAGTAGTGTAATTGCTTCATCAATCCCTGATAAAATAGCAAAATCTTGACGTTGAAAAAATTGCAAGACAACAATATTATCTTTATTTTCCTTACTTTTTTCAACTATTTTTTTTGTTTGAATAAAATAGTCTGAAACATAATCTTGAATTTTTTTCATAATTCTCTATTCTTAAGTATAATATAAATAAAATTATAATATAAAAACAAACAAATGTTTGTTGCTAAATCAATTAAGTAATAAAAAGTTGTATCAATTTATATACAAAGTAGTATTAAAATATTAAATTGCTTTTAAAGGTAATTGATTTATATAATATACTTTAAAATATTTTAATTTATTTTTGATTAAATTTTTAGAATACAAAATAATTTATAAAAGAGAGACATGAAATATATCAAACTTTTTACAACTACAGTTCCAACTGTAGTTGTTGGAGCTATAGTTGGAGCTTCTATAGGTGTTGGTTTAACTAGAAAAAATGAAAACAAAATCTCTTATTTATTGCAAAAACACTATAAACATAAAGACTTTAGCAATATTTTCGAGAGAGAAAATAACCTAAATAGTTGAAATATTGAACCTACTTTTTCTCCAATTACAATAAAAGACTTCCAAAAAAATGCAGCAAATAATATTGTATTCCCACCTAAATTTCAAAATTTTAAGATTAAGCTAGATAATAGTGGAATTATCACAAAAGAAAATAATGATAAATTTATAGGAGAAAAAAACAATCAGCTATATGTTTATAAATTAAAGGTAAATACATCAAATATTATTGACGAAGAACCACAATTTAAAGAAAAAATTTTAAATCATAGGCATAGTTTATATGATGACCAAGGTCAACAACAAGTAATTGATTTAGATTATGTTGGTTTTCGAAGTGTTGAGCTATCAGATAAAACATTTGAATCTATTTATCAAAGAAATATTAAATTACAATCTGGTTCTGCAAGCATTTTAGATGCTAGCCAACCCATTGCACTTTTAATTACAAATGAGCATGTTGTCGCCCCCATTGAATATGATGGTTTTACAATAAGAAGTAAACAAGCACGTTTTTGAAATAATCCAACTGCGGAAACATTTTTAAAGTGATATGAAGGCGGAAAAATCCACACACTTGATCATTTTGATTTAATCAATTTATTTTTCTATAAAAAAGTTTCTGAATCACCTAAGGATTACTTGACAAATCTATCTACAATTGATGTATTTAAACAAGAATCTTTTATCTTTGATTTTTTTTCTAACTATTTTTGAGTTCCAAAAGGTTTAAAAAATGATAATCTTGATGTTAATTTAATTTATTTTAAATGGCAAGAATTTATTACTGATGTACAAAAAATTATCGATTTTTACAAAAGTGATGACTCAAAAGTTAAAAATGTAATAAATATTTTTAAAATTGAAGATTCCCTGGAAAAGTTATACAAAGAATTTCCTAGTTTTGTAACTTTTTGAAACAAAATGAACAAACTTCCGCCTGTTAAATTATCAAACAAACTATGAAAAAAAGGAGAATCAAATTATAAAAATTTAATTGCTCTATTATGACCTGATGGTTTTCCTTTAAAAAGTAATTTTAAAGGAATTTATGCCGCTACCCCACCCGAAGGTTTTGGTGATATTAGCCTATATTTTTATGCAAATAATGGCCCTGGGGCAAGCGGTGGAGGTATTTATAATGACAAAGGAGAACTAGAATTTGTTAATTCCTTTGGAATTGTTGATAGTTTTTATAATAAAAACATTGATCATAGTAGTCAATATCATGATAACTTAAATGCAATTATCAATGTCTCAGGCGGTGTTCCGCTTATTGCAGATGATTATAATCTAAGAGATCAAATTTTAAGTTATTATCCTTCTAGAAATCAAAAAATAAATCAAGATGTAGCCCGACCTACTTTTGAATCAAAAGGAATTAATTAAGTTTTGTTCAATTAAGAGCAAAATAAGGTTTTTCAATATTCTCTTGACATTCAATGATTGCATTGCAAAAATCATTAATTTTTTTAGTTTTAAATCTACAAAAATTTGCATTTAATCATGAGTCTAATCGCTTAATATCTTCATTTTTTACCAAAATAGTGTAAGAAAATGAAGATATTTTTTCATTTATACAACTTATTTCCAAAACATTTTTTGTTGCATCTTTGTATGCTTTGCTCAAAGGACCCAAACCTAATTTACTACCACCAAAATAACGCACAACAATAATTAAAATTTTGTCTAAATTTTGTTGATTAATTAATGAAAAAATTGGTAAACCAGCACTACCTTTTGGCTCCTTTGCATCAAAGTATTTTTGTAAATTAGAGCCTATTTTATAAGCATAAACTAGATGACTGGCATTTATGTGTTCTAAATTTGTTTCTTTTAAATATTGTTGAATTTGTTGTAAATTTTCTACGTAAAAACTATAAGCATAAAATTTGGATTTTTTTATTTCATGCAAAAATTCTGCATTTTTATTAATAATTTTTGCCATTAAGAAAAATTTTTCCCACTAGTTTTATTAATCAAAGGAGAAAATAAGATATATACAAATAAAGGAACAATAATTGCAAAAAGTGCCCCAGCAGCTTGAACATTTTGTAGAAAACCAAACTCGGTGCCACCAGCAAAGTGGAATCAAGTTGAAATAGTTTGATTATCTCTGAAGCTAAAAATATAAATCGGTCATAAAAAATCATTTCAAACTTGAATGCTAGAGAAAATAATAATTAAATAGTATGACATTTTTAGTTTAGGCAAAAATACTAACTGAAAAGTGGCAAATACTGATAAATTATCAATTTTTGCTAATCTAATTTTTTCAATGCTGACTAAATTAATGCTTTTATATAAATAGTAAAAGTTAAAAAAAGAAAAAAATTGGTTAGAAATAAGAGAAAATATTGGAGCCTTAGTAATTGTAAAATTAGCATTTAAAATTCTTGCAAGACTACTATAAGTGGTAATTTCGGGAATCATTGAAATGATGACAAAAATAACAAGATATGCTTTTTTAAATTTTTTGCTTGCAAACCAGATTCCAAAAACACCTAAAGTGTATAAAATTATACGAAAAAAGTTAGTCATCAAGATAGCTAAAATTGAAGTTACTAGACCTTTGTAAAAATCACTGTTGATTGAATTTTTAAAGTTTTCAAATAAATATTTATTGGGTAATAAAATTAAATTAGGATTATCAGCTTGGCTATTTGGTAAACTAGCATTTACTACTAAATAGTAAAGTGGAAATAAAATAATTACTAAAAATAAGGATAAAATTACAAATAAAGTTAGTTGACTAAAAATATTATTCAGATTTAATTTTTTCATTTTTTCTCCTAATAGTTGTAATTATTTTTTGATAAATTTTTATTCATATTTTTGGATTTAGAATTATAAAGGTACTAAAAAGTGAGAATAAAAATAAAAGCGCAATAAAAGCAGTCGCATTTTGTTTACCAATGTCATCTTTGAGATCAATTATATAAGAAGCAATGGTGTGGCCTCTATTTAAATCAAGATTAATTTTGCCAGTAATAATGCTTGGATATAACATTGTAGCAAAAATAAAATTGGTGTATGCAATGACAATGAAATTATTGCCTATTTCTTTAAAATATAAGTAAAAAATTCGATCTTTTATACTTAGATTATCAACTTTAATATTTTTTGCATACCGACTTTCAATTGAATTAATTGCAAAGAAAAATAAAACAGTATTAAAGGGAATTGCTCTTCAAAGTTGATAAATAATATATAATCAAATAAGCTCAATTTTATTTTTTCCACCAACAAATGAGAAATTTGCATTTATTAATTTTGCAAAAACATTTTTATCACCAAATAAAAATGTAAAGGAAACACCAATTGCAAAAGCAGAAATAAAAAATTGTGAATAAAGAGCAGAAATAAACAATTTTTGGCTAATTTTATTTGACAATCTTGACAATAAAATTGCTAAAATAAAACCAATAAAAAGCGCTAATGGCGAGCTAACAAAAAATAAAATACTACTATTTCGCAAGGCATCTTGAAAACTATTTTGAATTAACAACCTTTGATAATTGCCAATTCCATAGCTAATTTGCCCGGTAAATCCGATATTTTTAAAGGAATTAAAAAAAGCACTTATAATTGGATAGACTGAAAAAACAAAGAGAAAAATTAGAATTGGTAGCATCAACAAAAGACTATGAAAATTCTTGTTTTTGGAAATTTTTTGAAATATTTGCATGTTATTTAAGTCCGCTATGAATTCTTTGTCCTTGTTTATCAAAATATAAAATTTTTTCATCTTGATAAACAACATTGAGATCTTTGCTTTTTAAATCATTGTTAATGACTAATTCAAGTTCGATGTTTTTTTCTTTATCTAATATTTTAACCCAAAAACCATCTCCGATATTCTTTTTAAAAAGTAATTCAGCATTGCCAGCAAAGTCTTCAATTTTTAAATATTTGCTTCTAATATAAGCTTGTTTTTCATTGTCATTTCCAATAAAATTAATTTCTGGAAAACCTATAAATTTGGCGACAAAAGTATTGTTTGGATTTTCAAAGAGATCTTGTGGGCTTCCATATTGTTCTACTTTGCCATCTTTTAACAAAATCACTAAATCGCTAATTTTAAGTGCATCAACTTGATCATGAGTAACAAAAATAATTGATAAATCAAATTGTTGTTTAATTTTTTCTAACCATTTAATTGTTGATTCTTTAATTTTCGCATCCAGAGAAGCAAAGGGTTCATCCATTAAAATAAAATTATTACCTTTTATGATTGCTTTAGCAAAAGCTACTCGCTGTTGTTGACCGCCACTGATATCGCTAGCCTTTTTATTTTCAATCCCTTTAATTTCTAAAATTGTAAATAATTCATCAACTTGTTCTAAAAATTCTTTGTATACTACTTTGTAAAACTTTAAAAAAAGTCAACCACTTTGTAATAATCAATATCTTAATTTAAAATTAGCAAATAAATTTCTTTTATTTTTTTCTAAATTTTCAAGTTGATGATCAATTAGCGATTTTATTTTTTCTTTACTTTTATGCTCTAAAGTTTGGGAATCAATAATTTTTTTATAAGTTGTTCACCTTCATTTTTTGGAGTTTTTTGCACTGATTCACAAATTTTTTATTACACTAATTTGATTATACAAATTATCTTTTTGCATAATATAACCAATATTTTCTAAAGACTTTGCTTTATTTTTGATTGCTTTTTTGTGATCTAAAAAACCTGCAATTAAATTTAAAAGCGTTGTTTTACCAGAGCCTGAAGGCCCTAAAATTGTGACAATTTTTCTTTCCGGAATCGCCAACTTATCAATTGTGAGTCTGTATTTTTTATCATAAGAAAAATTCAAATTTTCAATTTCAATTATTAAATTTTTATTCATCATATTAGTATAAAATTTTATTACAATATAAATTATTTAAATAAATAATATGTTATAATTTGTTAAATTATGATATTGAAAAAAACTAAAAATTACAAAAAACTATTACTTAGCTTAGTCTCAATTTTTACCCCTGCAGCTATTTTAGCTTCTTGTGGGACCTATAATGATGGCTCTCCTAAGAATCAAACATATCAATACTTAACTTCAAATGCAACACAAAAAGATGAAACTGTATATCTAACAACTTCTCAAGGAAAATTTTGACCACTAATTTCTGCTTTGGACACCTTTGGCGCAGGTACAAATGGTCTTATTCCATACTATAATAAAACTTTTAAAGATGATGCTGACTTTGTTCCAGTTAAGCTTTTGCTAAATACTGAATCAAAAGCAATATCTCAAGCACAAACTGCTGAAAACATTGGTTCTATATTACAAAATAATGGTGATACATTACCTTCAATTGCACTCGCTGATGCATCAACTTCTTTTGTAGTCAATCGTTATAATCGCTTGTTAGATATTTCAAAATCAGAAATTAATCCAGCCTTATTTGGAGATAAAATTTCTAGAGCATACAATGATTTAAACTTAAATAATAATACTTTTTATAATATTCCATTTAATTTAAATGATGTTGATGCTACAAGTTTTAATCTAGATAATTTAAGAATTGTTTTTGAAATTCTTAAACAAGGTGGTGCTAAAATTGATGAAAATATGGATATCTATAAACAAGCTCAAGCTAGCAAAGATGTAGGAAATTCAACAAAAGAGAATAACTTATTTAGTGTAATTAAAGCAAAGTCAAATAATCCCTTTGCTGATTTAACAGTAAATAAAGAAACTTTTACAACTATTGAAAATGCTCTTGATTTTTCAATTAAATTTGTTCAAGGAATTGAAATTGATGAGTCTAAAAAAGCAAAATTAGATGAATCAACTGAGAATATTTCGATTTTTGATATTGACTATTCACAAAATGTTTTAATAAAAAATATCTTATCAAAAACAGGAAAAACATTCTGATCACCAAGCGGTGATGGAACACAATTAGACTATAATATTGCAACAGATCAGGAATTAGAGAGCTCATTTAAAGAAGCTTATAACAAATTTACTGCTAATTTACCAGAGATTAAAGTTGATATAACAAAAAATGGAAAAACTAGCAAAAAAGTAATTCAAGCTTTCCAATTTAAAAACTTTAAATCTGATTTTAAAGGTTTTGGTGAATGAGGAAGTCATGATATTTTGCGTTACAAAACAGCTTTTGGGTTTGTCCCAGCTGTGGGAATTAAGCAATCCATTGACTCTTTTACTTCAAGAATATTAGGTTTTGAAGATGGCCAAAATTTTGCCACCTATAAAGATGTTTATACAATTGGACAACCAGTAAAAGCTCGCCCAGATTCTCCTTTTAATGCTTATTGACCTGGTGGCTCTTCTCTAATTGCAATAAAAACAGGTAACGAAAAAGTAGACAAAGGTACAATTAAATTCTTAAATTGACTATTTAAAGGTTCAAACAAAATCACAGGCAAAGATATGTCTAACCTTGACTATTTAATTGAAACTTCTGCTTATTTTGTGCCAACTAAAGAGACAACTACTCAAGAAAAACTTGAACAAATTAAAGCATTATATCAAAAAACTTTAGAAGAAATTAAAGCATCTGAAGATGCTGCTGGAATTGAAAAACATCAAACTTTTAGCTTATTTAAAAAAGAAAATGATATTACAAATAATGCAAAACTAGAAAAACTTAACTTATCTTTATATGACAAGTTGTCTAACTTAAGATCAGTTATTGTCTCACTTGAGTCATTACTTAACCACATTGATGATCCTAAAACTAAAATGATTTTAGATACTGGTAATTCAACAACTAATAAAATTTCAACCACTATTTTAGATTCACTTATTGATAGAACTAAAGTTGAAAACTCAGAGACAAAAACTGCTGAGCAAATTTATACAAGTATTCAAAACACTGTAAAATCTTAATTTTATAAAAAAACAAAGGTCTAAAAAAAATAATTTATAGTTAAAGCTATAAATTATTTTTTTTATTTTTCTTGCCCAATATTTTTAACATATTTCTTGTTTTTAATTCCTAAGTATATTTTCATGTCTTTTTTAATAAATTAGCACTAAATTGATAAACTAAGTTTGAAAAAATAAACTATATGCAGTTTAAAATTATCAAATCTTAGTTTAAATTGATTGTGTATTTGGCTTTAGCATTGAAAATTTAACTGTTGTGTTCTAACTAAAAAATGAAAAATTTTTTAAAAGTTGTTTAAAAATAATGATAATTTAGCAAAGTTTTTTCATTTAATTAGCGCTTTTGAGCTATAAAAATCCAAGTTGTTTTTCAATTTAAATTTTCCTACTAGTTCTTTTTAGACTATTATTTAGAAAATTAAGATTTTCTAAATAATATTGGCATATTCTAAAATAAAAATTATTTATCTTTGTTGATTATTCTACCTAATAGCTTTTATAAGTTAGAAAAATATTACTAACAAATATCAAAAAACTTATTGAAATTATCACTTGTTTTCTTTGCAAACCTATTAATTTTAATATTTTTTTAAAAAAACATAAAAAAATTTTCAAAAATTTTTTCTTTTTTGTTTTATAATAAAAATTATATTATTATTAAAAATTTTTGAAAGGTTAGAAGTAAATGGAAAAATTTTCTAGAACAATTTTAGGAGATATACATCCTAGTGAATTAGGTGTAGTTGATTGCCATGATCACCTAATTAAAAATTATGGTCCGGAAGCCCATGAGCATCCAGACTTTATAATGATGTCGAAAAAGGCGGCTATTAAGGAATCACTTGAATATTTTGCCAAAGGTGGAAAAACAATTGTTACCATGGATCCACCTAATGTGGGTCGTGATGTTTACCAAATGTTAGAAATTGCTAACGAACTCAAAGGTAAAGTCCACATTATTATGGCTACAGGATTCCATAAAGCCGCTTTTTATGATAAGGGAGCTTCTTGACTTGCTCTTGCGCCAACAGATGAAATTGTTAAAATGGTAAAAGCAGAAATTCTTGAAGGGATGGATGAATACAATTACAGTGGCCCTGTAGTTAAGCGCTCAAGTGCCAAAGCTGGAATTATTAAAGCAGGAACAGGTTATGCTGCAATTGATCGTTTAGAATTTAAATCTCTTGAAGTTGCAGCACGCGCTTCAATTGAAACTGGGGCACCAATTTTAGTTCATACTCAATTGGGGACAATGGCTTATGAAGCTGCTAAATACCTAATTGATTTTGGTGTTAATCCGAGAAAAATTCAACTTTCACACTTGAATAAAAATCCAGATAAATACTATTATGCTAAAATCATCAAAGAGCTAGGTGTTACACTTTGTTTTGATGGTCCAGATCGTGTCAAATATTACCCTGATGCAACTTTGGCAGAAAATATTAAATATTTAATTGATCTTGGATATCAAAAACATATCACACTTTCACTTGATGCAGGAAGAATATTATACCAAAAATATTATGCTCAAGAAAAAAATAAATTAGCTTTTGGACTTGGTTACCTTTTTGATAGATTTATTCCACTTTTAAAACAAGTTGGTATATCTCAGCAAGCCATTGATGATATCTTAGTTAATAATCCTGCAGAAATTTTAGCTTTTGATAAACCACGTGTTTTTGATGCAGGAAAACTACCACAACATGTTTTAGAAATAAAAAATACATTTAAAATCTAATTTAACTAATTTTTTTAGTAGAATATAATCTACTTTTACTTTAAAAAGGAGAAAAATGTCATTAGATAAGAAAAAAAATCGCAAAATCTTATATGGCTGATTAGCTTTCTTACTTATCAACATTCTCATCATCACAATCACACTTGGTGTGCGCATGGGTGTTAAGAATGAAAGTTTTAGCACAGCATTAATTTTTTTAATTCAAACTGTCTACCTTGATAACTTTTTAAGACAAAATCCAATTCTTCTAGGATCACTTACCCTTGTTGGATACTTGATTTTAGGTCGTGGCGCTCGTGATTCAATTTTAGGAGCGCTCAAGACTGCAATTGGAGTTTTCTTGCTCTCAATTGGAGCGGGCGGACTTATTGGATTAGCAGCTCCTGTCTTTGCAACTATTCGAGGTATTAAAACTGGTGTTGTACCACTAGATCCTTATTTAGGTTGAACTAGTGCACAACAGTTTTTAGAAAAAGGTTTTGGACCAGCCAATGACTTTTTGACCTTGTCATCTTTTGTTTTCTTACTTGGCTTTGCCGTAAATATTGTGATGGTGCTTTTAAAAAGATTTACTAACACCAACTCAATTATGATTACAGGTCATGTTATGTTGCAACAATCTACTATTGTAACTGCACTACTCTATGTTATTTTATTCCGTTCAGTTCCTCTATTAGATGGTGGTGCAATTGCTCCAGGTTCACAAATTGGACTTGTTATCATTGCAGGTTTATTTATTGGAATTTATTGAGCAACTGCTTCTACTGCAACATTAAAAATTACTAACTTAGTAACTCAAAATTCTGGCTTTGCAGTTGGTCACCAACAAATGTTGACCTTGGTAACTAGTTATAAATTAGGTCGCTTCTTTGGTAAAAAAGAAGATACTGCCGAAGAGCGCAAACTTCCAGGTTATTTAAAAATTTTCGAAGATAACATCTTTACTCAAACTGTTATTATTCTACTCCTCTTTGCAATTTTATTTGCAATCATTATTGGCACTTATGGTGTTGAAAACACAATAGCTGCCAACTATGCAGGTTTTAACGCAAATTCAAAAATTGGTGGTATTAAAGCAATTGCAAGCGCTTGAAATGGTACCTTTGGTGGTGCAAACTTTGTATTTATCATTTTTGGTGGATCACTTCGAATTGTAGCTGCACTACTAGCAATTATTACTGGGGTGAGAATGTTTGTTACTGAATTACAACAGTCATTCCATGGAATTTCTGAAAAAATTATTCCTGATGCCGTTGTTGCTGTTGACATTGCTGCTACCTATGGATTTTCAATCAATGCGGTAACTTATGGCTTTATATCAGGAGTTATTGGTCAATTTTTAGCTGTCTTTATCATGGTTGGAATTAGTGCTATTCCAGGAAATAATTTCTCTTTAGTAGCAATACCTTTATTTATTACCTTATTTTTCAACTCTGGTGCTCAAGGAGTATATGCAAATGCAAGTGGAGGTTGAAAAGCTGCTGTTATTGTACCGGCAATCATTGGCTTTTTCGAAATCATTTTCATCTCCTTTGCCCTCAAATTAATTTCTAATATTGAAGGTGCTGGAATCCCAATGATTCAAGATGCAAATCTACCTAAAACCCCAGTTGATTCTGGATTCTTAGGAATGGGAGATTGAAACTTCTTCTTTGGAATAGTCTTAATTATTGGTCAATTCCATGCTTCTCTTGGGTGAATTTCTACTATAGGTGCAATTATTTTACTACTTTTACTTGCACAAATCATCGACTCTACTACTCAACATAAAAAAACTTTCTTACAAAAATTATTTAAAGTAAATGTTGATCTAGTTGCTCGTTAATAAAATAGTGTATAATAAAATATATAAAAAATAAAATAAAACGTAAAGGAAAAGAAATGGCTCTCAAAATTGTTGCGGCTTGTGGTAACGGTATGGGCACAAGCATGATTATTAAACTAAAAGTTCAAAAAATTGTCAAAGAATTAGGAATTGATGCCTCAGTTGAAGCACTTTCTATGGGTCAATCCAAAGGGCTAACTAATTCGGTTGATGTCATTATTGCATCAAAACATTTAACTAGTGAATTTTTACAAAATCAAAAAGCAAAAATTGTTGGTGTAACTAATTTGATGGATGAAAAAGAAATCAAAGAAGCATTAACACCGGTTTTAGCAGAATTTAAATAATTTGTAGGTCTTAGATGGATATAAACTTACTTGATAATTTAAAAAACAATGATACAATTGTTCTCAATCAAAGTGCTACTGATTGAAAAGAGGCAATTTATCTTGGTTGTAAGCCACTAATTGAAAAAAAACTTATTGATGAAAGCTACTATACAGCAATTATTGAGAGTACCAAAAAACATGGTCCTTATTATATTTTAGCTGATTATTTAGCCATGCCACATGCAAGTAGTGAGGCTGGAGTTTACGATAATGCTTTCTCACTTATAACCCTTGACAAACCGGTTTATTTTGAAAATGATGAACGTCCTGTACAACTTTTAATCACCTTAGCAGCGACTTCAGCTGACATTCACGTCTCTGTTGCCCTACCACAAATAGTTGCTATTTTTGATGATGCTTCTAATATTGATAAAATTTTAAAAGCAAAGTCTAAAGAAGAAGTTTTACAAATTTTAGCAAGTGTTGATTTTAGCAAGTATTTATCTTAGTTGGTTAAAAAATATCAAAATAAAAAGCAAATTATTTAAAATAGTTTGCTTTTTATATTTTCTTTTATTTAGTTGGCTTACCAGATTGCTTGAAAAAATACTTAGCAAAAATCTAGTTTATGGTACAATTATCATTTAGCCAATTTAACTGTTTTCAGTAAATTATTTTAACACAGCTACCTATAGATAAAAAGGTCTTCATAATTATGCAATCGTTTTTACACAAGTTTAGAAAAAATACCGTTAATATTCAGGTATATAAATATGATGGTACTTTGTATCGCCAATATAACAAAGCTACTATCATTGAAATGAATGATGAGGAAATCATTGTTAACTTACAAGGGGTGCGTGTGGTAGAGTGTGAAAATAAAGAAATAGATAAAAAAAAGTGTTGGCACATTAAAACTAAGTGTATTTGAGTTTTTCGTAGCAACACTTTTTATAATGCCATAATTAGCTTAAAAAATAATACTCAAGCTAGCTACTATATTAACTTATCATCTGACTACATTTTTGAAGACAATACTATTAAATTTATCGATTATGATTATGATATTAAAGTTTTAGAAAATAAAAATTTTGAAATTGTTGACAAATGCGATTTTGATAGTAACAAAATTTTAATGCAATATCCACAACATCTTTGTCAAGCACTTACACAACAATCACAAGAATTATTAAAAGATTATGTTTTAGTACAAGGCATTTTTGATAGCAAATATATCAAAAAATATTTAGGTTTGTGTAGATGTCGCAGATGTTATAAATTATTTTAATCTTGATTTTTTGGCATGCGTTCTAAAGCTTGGCGAGCTGCATTAAATTCAGCTTCTTTCATACTTTTGCCAGAGCCTACGCCAAAAATTTGGTTATCTCAAATTAACTCTGACTGAAAAGATCCATCACTTTGTTTTGTAGATTGATATGTAATTTTTTCTGTCGAAAATGACTGAATTTTTTCTTGAAATTCAGATTTTGGATCCTTGTTGTTGTGCTTGGCATTTTGGATAACAAAATCATAGAGATATTTTTCTAAAAATAAATCAAGTACTTCATTACCTTGGTCTAAATAAATAGCAGCACAAAAAGATTCAAAGACATCAGCTTTTAATTTAGTATTTGTTAAAATGTCTTTGGCTCCTTTACCTACTTGAATTAAATCACTTAATTGGAGATCATCGCAAATTTTTGCAAAAGTTAAAGAAGAAATGCTCTTAGCTCTCAATTGTGATGCCTGACCTTCTTTTTGGAAATTAATTTTAGAAAAAATAAATTCGCTGACTTTAAAATTGATGATAGAGTCACCTAAAAATTCTAACATTTCGTAGTGACTGCTGTTGGGATTAAAATGTTGATAAGACTTATGAGTAAGTGCTTGATTATAAATTTCAAGATTTTTAGGTAAAATTTCTAACTTATCTAGGAGCTTGAGAATTTGATAGCTTCTATTGGTTTTCATCTAATTTTTCTTTGACTTTTTCTAGCACTTGGGTATCAAGTGCAATTTTTACTTGATTAAGAGCCCCTAAAAAAGCTAATTTATTACTATTACCGTGAGTTTTTAGTATAATTCCATCAATACCCATAATTCAAGCTGCACCTACATTGCGATAGTCAAATTTTTCTTTGAGATCATTAAACTTATCTTTTATTAAGATACCACCAATTTTACTTTTAAGCGAAGACTTTATTTGTTGTTTAAAAAGCTTGAAAATACTAAGTGTTGCCCCTTCAAGTGTTTTTAGAACTAAATTGCCAGCATAGCCATCGCAAACAAAAATTTGACAATCACCTTCTAAGAGGTGCTGCGGTTCTACAAAACCTATGAAATTAATTTTACTATCTTCAGCCATCATTTGGTAGGCCTCACGGTGAAATTCCAAGCCTTTACGTTTTTCAGTACCGATGTTGATAATTCCTACTTTTGGATCACTTAGGCCGTATAAACTTTGATAAAAAATAGAAGCTACATTAGCTCATTGGTAAAGAAATTGTGCTTGAACATTTGTATTAGCACCAACGTCAACCATCAAAATTGGTAAATTACCAATGGTTGGAATTGAAGGCATAAAACCTGGTCGTCTGACACCTTTGATTGTCTCTAGTTTTAAAAAACTAGAAGAAATAATTAGTGAAGACTCCGCTGGTGAAAGCACGGCATCTACTTTTTTTGCTGCCAATAAATCTAAAGCGCTATTCATTGAATTATTTTTGCGATGAACATCACGTAATGTTTCAGATTTGGTAGCAATTTCTGGATTATTAATAATTGAAATATTTGCTATTGGTTTGATTACTTGTGTAATCTTAGCTTCATCACCAATTATGTAAATATGAAAATTAGGATTTTCTTTGGCAAAATCATAAGCTGCCAAACTAGCAGCATTGAGTGTGTATTCTTTATTTTGAACATCAAATGCAATTTTATAATTTCTTTTATTCATTAATGATTCCTATCAATAGATGATAAATATCTTGATCCCCTTGCTGAACTAGAAAATCAATATCTGGATAATCTTGTATCATTTTTTCAAGTTGAGCTATTTTCTGAGTTGATAAATCTTTACCATAAGTTAGATACACACTAAAAGTTGTATCATTAATATTTTTTTGTAAAACTTGTTTACTAATTTCTTCAAAAGTATTTGCTACAATGACAATTTTACCATCTTTAGCAGCACAAAATTGCCCTTTTTTAACACTAATTCCATTAACTTTTGCATCCTTAGAAGCTATAAAAATTTCAAAGACAGAAATCCGTTTGCTAGCTTCGATCATAAAAGTTTTATTATCTTTTCATTGTGTATCTGGGTGAAAATGTTCTGCTAAATATTGTCCCATAAGTTGATTGTTTGAGGGCATGATAATAATTTTTTTAGCCCTGTTATCTTTTTTGTATCATTTTGCTACTTGATTGGCAACGAGGAGAAAGTTTTTCTCATTTGGTAAAATAAAAAAAGATTTAGCCTCAATTTTTTCGATAGCATCGCTAAAATCTTTAAAAGAAGGTTTTTTTTCTTTGTCAAACAAAATTACTTCGCTTGTGTGTCTTTCTTTCATTATTTCATAAAAACCTTGACCATTGTTGCAAGAAATCAATGCTGACATTGCAAGTTTCTTTGGCATTTGTTGCTTTTTTTCAATAATCTGGTCAGCTTGTTTATCCATACTTTCAATTTTAATTTTGGCAAATTCACCAAATTTTTGTAAATAATTTAGCATATTTCCTGGTTTATCGGTGTGTCCATGGATTTTAATGACGCCATCTTGTTCAACAATTACTAAAGATTTGATTCGTCTTTCGAGTTTAGATTCTAATTTTTTGCGATTAAAGCCTTCAGAATTGGATAACTCAACAATTACTTCAGTACAATAACCAAATTCATCATGGCCTGCTTTGGTATCAAAAGTAAAAATAGAAGTTGGCTGTGTTTGACTAATTTGAATCGGATTACCTTCGAGAAAGTAATGATACATACCTTCAAAAATCACAAGCATTCCTTCAGAGCCAGAATCGGTGACTCCTGCATCAGAGAGTGCTTTTAATTTTTTTGGACTCTCATCACAAATTTTTCTTCCCTCTTTGACAATTAGAGCAAAAAGATCTAAAATATTAGTTTTGGAGTTGCTTTTTTTCTTGACAATTTTATAAACTTCTTTAATAAAAGTTAAAATTGTTCCTTCAACCGGTTTTGCTACAGAATCATAAGCTCTTGTGACTGCATGTTCTAAAGCACTTACAATATCTAAACTGGTAATTTTATTACGATTTTGTCAACTATCTTTAAAACCACGAATAATTTGCGATAGAATTACTCCAGAATTACCTCTTGCACCAAAAAGTGCACCTTTGGCAAAATTAGTAATAATTTCCCCATTTGTTTTCATGTTTAAATCTTTAATGCTTTCAAAACCAGAATTAAAAGTTGCTAACATATTAGTTCCTGTATCACCATCGGGAACTGGGAACACGTTAAGAGAATTAATTCATTCCATTTTGTTTGTTAGGTGGTTTTTTGCTGATTCAAAAGCAGCATAGAGTTGCTTTGCTGTAACATCTTTAATTTTTAGCATAATTTGATACCTTTGAAATTCTAATATTCTTAAGAATATATATTATAATATACTATTCATCAAAAACTAAACTAAATTTTTGGATGCCAGTAGTATGTTTTTGTAATTGACTATGGTAGTGACCAAAACGGAGTGTCAGCTCTACTTTTTTGTCATTATCATCTCATTTTTTATCTCAATTAATAAAATTAACTGAGTTGTCGTTTCAAGGAATTGGTCGACCTTTTTTTGGACTAAAAAGTAATGTTTTTTTATTTACTAATTTTTTAATGACTAAATCATTAATTTCGGGATCGCTCAAACATTTTGAACTAAATTCTTGACATGCAAAGGGGAAATCATGATTTTGTTTAGCCTTTTGCTCTGCAAATAAATTTTCAAATTCAGTTTTAAACTGATTATATGTTAAATTTGTATTTTTATCTTTGTTAATTTCTAGTTGAAAATCATTAAATGCTATTTCTACTTTGTCTTTAAAATCTTGATTTTTATTGACATCATTTTCATTTTGAAATCCTAATTGAGCTTGACCACAGGAAACAATTGTAATAGTTGGCAATGCTACCAAGCTAGAAATTAAAAGCATTTTTTTCATATTATAATATTTAACTTTCTACTTATACTTTTGCAATAATAAAATTTTAAACTATTTTATATTTATAACTTAAAAAAACCTTTATTTCTCTATTACTTGTTTCTTAATTATTTAGTGCTCAAAAATCAATAAATATAATTAAAAAATAAAAAACATACATTCAATGTATGTCTAATAGCTTTATGAAAATTAAATAAATTTAAAATTGGTGCTCTCGACAAGACTTGAACTTGCACGCGTTTCCGCATTAGAACCTCAATCTAACGTGTATACCAATTTCACCACGAGAGCAAATGGCGGATCAGACAGGATTTGAACCTGCGCGGGCCTTTTTACAACCCCTAATACGTTTCCAACATATCCTCTTCAGCCTCTTGAGTACTGATCCATTCAATGTTATTTAACATTATAACACATAAAATTGTTTTTTGCTATAGTTTACTTAGTTTTATTTTTAGAATAATTATTAAAAAAGGTAGACAAATAGATCTTTTTATATAAAAAACATTTTCAAAAATTAATTTTTCAAAAGACTTTTAATAAAAAAATATTTGTTAATTTGCCATATCTTATATAAAATCTAAAAAAAATTTCTTTTCTTTTGTTGCAAAAAAAAAAAAAAAAAGGTATATAATGATTTGCATGACAACAAACCAAAGCTTACTTGTAAATATTAGAAATTATTTTTTAAAACACAACAAATTAATTCGATTTGTTATAATGTTGTTTGTTTTTGTAATAACGTTAGCTGTTTTATTTGATAATTCAAGATCATTTTTTAATTTTGATAAAAATGTCTTTGTTTCTAATATAAATACAATTGTTAATCCAATAGGTAATTTAGTAAAGGAAAACATTTCTGTTCGTATAGCGCGTTCGGTTGTCTTTCTATTTTTTGCTTTTACTTATTTATATAAAAGCTACAAACTATTTGGATTGCCTAAAAAAGGCAAAATTTATTTAATTCTTAATTCAATTTTTATTGTTTTTGCGTTAGCAAATATTATTTTATTCTTTTTGTTTTTAACTACTAATTGAATTATTATATTTGCTTTTAGCTTGCAAATTTTTATTCTTATTATAATAAATTACTTACAATGATGAATTGAGAACAAAAAGCATGAATCAATTAATTATGAATTTCGTAGATTTTTACTTTTGAAAAATATTAGTTATTTAACAATGCTCTTATTTTTCCTCTTCTTTGCTATTATTTTTGCAGTTTTAGTTTTTAACTATTCAAACGTTACACATGGCAATCCTATTACAACGTGATTGGAAACATTTATTATAGAAGCTGGTTCTTTAAAAAATTCTATTATATTAATATTTATATTAACTTCAATTTTAATTATCATTGGTGTTTGATTTGCACCACAAATCTATTTCTATAAACGTACTATTCAACATATTTATTTAAATAAACAAACTTTTTCATTATTATTAGTTCCTATATTTGCTGTTTTAATTTATCTTATTTATATAGCTATCCAAACCCAATTAAAATTTGAAGTTTTTCTTATTTTCGATAAAATCATAAGCGGAAATTTAATACCACTAATTAGCGCTATTATTGTTTATACATTGTTGTTAACAGTGTTCTTATTAACAAATTTTTCTAAAAAGATAAAGCGTTTTTTTGCTAAAACTCAAATTAGTTTGTTTTTACTTTTTATCACTTTAGGTTTTATAGTAGGTTTTGCTACTACTTTTAAAAATCCAGATAGTAAGCAAGTGATTTGAATTTGAGTTATTTCGATATTCTACTTTTTAGTAAGTTATATTGTCTTTGCCTTTTATCGCTTAGAGGTCAAAACATATGGAAAATACTTAATTAATTTAATGGTTGCTTTATTTTTAATCTTTACCATTATGCAATCAATAAATCTTGACTTATATGTAAGTTCAATTACCAAACTATCTGAGCAAAATAATATTAGATCAAGCTTGGTGTCTAATGTTTATCTTGAAAACTCAAGCAGTTATTTTGTTACTTTGTCAGTTATATCCTTAATTATAAGTTTGACAAAACTAACTTTTGATATTAGCAAAATAAGTTTAGTTTTTAAAGGAAAATCCTCAAAAACTAAGTAAAAATAAGGAGACATTATGAAAGCCAATCTATTCAAAAAAAGAACAATAACACAAGATACTACTAACAATAAAAAAGATTTTAGTGATTATTATGAAATTATAAAAGATAATAATTTTATAAACTTTGATTCACTAGCTAATATTTCTTTGCTTGCATCATCATTAGCTCATGACTCTGCTTTTGTAGAAAAATATAAGCAAAAGGCACTTGAATCTTTTAAAACTAACCGTGAGTTAGTTTATAAAAACTTTGTTGTTTCTTGATCAAAGAGTTCCCGTTTTGGTTCTACAAAACTAGCACCAATTGTTATTCAACAAGAATCTAGTAATATTAGGGCAAATAATTTTTTTAGTGACAATAATGAGCATTTTAATTTGTTTTTAAATAATTTAAATATTTTATCTTGAGAATATATCGAAAAAGGAAAATATGTTGAAGTAACAGAGGGTATTATTATTTTTAGGGATCCGCAAACCAAAAATATTAAAGTTGCTTTTAGCGAAATTAGTATGACAAATCAGTCAAACTAATCAATAAAAGGTTGATATTATGAATTTAAATGAGAAAAAAGAAAAATTAGTTAACTTCAAAAAAATTTATGATTTAGTTACATTAAATCGTAATATTTCATTAATTCAAATAAATCAACTTTTGAAAAATATTAAAATGGCACATGAGTTTTTTCTTATTGGACAGTTTTTTTTAAATAAATATGATGATAGAAGAAATAAAACTCAATACTTTCTTAGTAATTTAAAACAAAAGTTAACCAAACAAAATAAAAAGACATTATGAATTTATCCAAGTAGTGATGAAAAATATACCCAAAACTTTTTTGATCAGATAGAACAAATTATTTTAGATAATTGACAAGAAGGTGACCAAATAATTACTATTGGATCTAAAGCTAATGAGTTTGCTAAAAAACATAATTTTGAACATATTGAACATTACAAAGATTTTAAACAGCTAAGCGAAACATCAAAAGAAATAGCCGCATACATTAATTTTTCTATAAAAAATAATTTATTAAAAGCTGTTAAAGTAGCTATTTATTCAAATAAAGTAGACAATCACATAGCAAATATATTTCCTTTAAATCAATTTGAATTTAAGTTAGAAAATAACAACACTAATTTAGAAAAAGTAGTTGCAGCTGCTAATGATTTTAAATTTTTCCCTAATTTTGATGAATTTTATCAAAGTCAACTCGAAATTTATTTTAGCTCAGCTTGCCATATTTTATTTTTAGAATCACAATTTATTGTTTATAAAAATAAGCTTATTCATGAAAACTCACTACTAAAAGAAATTGAAGAAAAAACTCAAAAACTCAAAACTACAATTTTAAAAATTGAACGTGAATTAGAAATTGAGGAGTTAAATCTTATTAAGCCCAAATCTAGAGGAGTGATCTAATGGTAAAAAACACATCTTGGAATGTCAAAATAATCACTATTGAAAATAAAGTAATTGAGTTAAAAAATCAGCAAGCCTTTTTCAATGTTGATCAAGAAAAACAATTTATTGAAATTAAACCGCACAGTATTAGTAATCAAAAATTTTCACTAATCAAGTTTAAAAACACTCTTGGTGATTTGTATTTTTTTGCCCATCAAGCATTGATTTATAGTCTTGAGGATAGCTTAATTATTAAACTTTTTTATCCTCTACAGTTTTATCGTAGTAATAAAAAAATCTATCTTTCACAAAGGAAAAAGCAAGAAAAGCTAAAAAATAATTTTTTTGAAAACCTAAAAAAATCAACACTTCTTGATGTTCAAATGAGTTTGCAAAATTATAAGGAAATCATGAGCCACAAACTCAAATTTAATGAAAATAAGTTAAAAGAATTATTTTTTTTAGTAGAAACTGAGGTTGCCTATGAATAAAAAAAGAAAAATATTTTTACCTTTAGTTTTGGTTACTAGTCCAATTTTATTGCCAACACTTTTTATTTCACAAAGCCCAACTACAAATACTGGCACACAAAACAACAATGCCAATTCTGCAAATACCCAAAATCAAAGCTCAAACCCAGATAGTCCAAAACCGATTAATCAACAAGAATTAGAACAAAATAAAGCTTTTTGAGAAAAAAATAGATTGACCTATATTAGTCGTTTTATTGAAAAAGTTAAAAAAGATATTGATGTCAAACTCGAAGATATCAAATCTAAAACTCGTGATAATCTTGAGGAAAGACTCTCACAAAGTTTTTTTTGATTGCAACTCAAACACTATTTTATTAGTAATGAGACAGCAATCCAAAACGATCCAGTCAGCTTAGGTCTTAACTTGTTAACCCCTTATATTTTTTCTAATAATATCAATTTAAAAAAAGGTGATGTCAAATTTGGTGATCAAGATTTTTCTGGCATTGAGTGAGCTACCTCGACAAATAGTGACTATTCTAAATTAAACAATGTCAGCATTACTAAAAGTGAAGATAGCTTCAACACACTAAAAGGTGAAGATTTAAAAAAACGACTTGATACATATTTTCAAGGTTTAGAATCAGGGTATAAACAATATTTATTCAAAGAAGATGAATTTCCTAAATATAAAGAGAATTTCACCTTAAACTTAGATCAAAGTGGTGCTTCTGTAGATTTAGTGCTCACTTCGCCACCTAAAGGCAAAGAAGGCATTAGCTCTTGAGATCAGTGGATTAAAAATTACTTTAGTCAACAATCCTTGCTTTTAGATTTGAGTCTAAATCAACTTCCTAATCCTACTAGTCAACAAAGTCCACAACAGCAAATTGACCTTGCTATTAGACAACTCAATCAAGCTAATCCACCAGATGTGAGCCAAAAACCAGAATTTGAAATTAGAATCGCCCCTGATTTACCACCGATTTTAAATCCAAATTGAATTGGACTTAGCAACTCAGATATTATCGCTTCTTTTAATTCTGAAGATAAAGAAAATGTTTTCTTTTTCTTAAACCCAATTAATTCACGTTTTAAATATAATGTAACTGAATTATCGCAGGTAGGCAATGATTTAGAAGCTACTGTGCAAATCGAAGATTTTGTTGCCAAATCAAGATCTGGTGCTAATCAATCTAGTTATCAAAAAAGCTATAAAAGTAAAATTTATAATGACTTTCCAACAAATGCTAGTGATGAGCTCAAAAGCGCAATTACCACTAATTTATTTTACTCAAATCAAGGTGTGGCAAATATTATTGATCAATTTTTTAGTACTATTAATGTCAAAGGTGATTTTAGCTTAGATCAAATTAAATATTTTGCTCCTGGTTCACAAAATCTAATTTACAATTTTTTCTTTTTGATTACCAAGGTTTTTTATAACAAAGATTTCCTTGATGCCCAAAAGCAGCTAGCACAAAATTATATAGGATCTGCAAAAGAAAAAGTTTACCAAGCTAGCGAATATCAATTTATCGAATATCTCAAAAAATCAGAAATTGATAACAATAAAGCATGAGATTATTATTACTTAATTTATCTAATCAATTTAACTTTCCTCCAAAGTGCTCTAAATCCTGCTGATCAAGGTGAGCAAGCTGAGTCTCAAAGTGAGCAAATTGCAAACACACTTTTACAACTTAATACATCTAAAGAGGAATTAGACAAAATTTTTAACCAATCTCGACAAAATAGTTTGTTGTTTCACCAACTAAGTTATAGAAATTATCCAAATGTCAAAAAACAGTTTGATGCAATGGTAGAATTGGCTAAAAAACTCAATATGGAAAGTCAAATTTTAGGTCAAGTTGCCTTCATTAATAAAGATGGAGGACAAGCTAATGGTCAAAATGCTGAAACTCAAGATAACAAAGTTGCCAATTTTTCTTCAATAATTGAAGAATATCGTCAAGGGCAAAAACAAGATCAAATTAAGAATTTTAGTCTCTATTTTGGTTTGGCAATCTTGCTATTGGTATTAAATGCTATTTTAGTTTCAATATTAAAAATCTTTTATAAAAAAGGAAAAAGGAGTAAATAATGACACCAAAAGTCGTCTCAATCTTAGATTATGTGCTTTTAGCTAAAGGTCAATACCCATGAAAAGAGCAACAATTTTTCTATATTAAAAATAAACCAAATATTCAAGCAGTAGTTATTCAAGCACAACAAGATCAAGCTTATTTACTTTTTAACAATCAAAAAGGTAGTGTTGACATTAATGATGAGCTAGTTGAATTAAATGATTTTGATAAAGTTAAAACATCAGAAGAATTTTTTGGCACCATTGTTGATTTTAGTGGTACAATTATCGAGCCTGCCAATCAAAAAGTGTTGAATTTCCTACCACATAGATCAAGCGCTTTTGCAACAGCGGCCTCAATTTTAGGTCGGAAAAACTTGGATACACAATTGTATACAGGAATTTTATCAATTGACTTATTCAACCCAATTGGCCTTGGTCAACGTGAGCTCATCGTTGGTGACCGTCAAACCGGAAAAACTCATATTGGAATTAATGCCATTATCAATCAGAGAGATACAAATATCAAGTGTATTTATGTCTCTGTTGGTCAAAAAAGACAAAATTTAAGCTTTGTTTTAAAAGCACTTCGTGAAAATAATGCTCTTGATAATACCATTATTTTCCATGCTCCTTCTACTAGTCCTTTTGAACAATATTTAATACCTTATTTTGCTATGGCACATGCTGAAAATCTAAGTTATGATAGTGATGTGCTTATTGTTTTTGATGATTTATCAAAACATGCCTCTGTCTATCGTGAAGTAGCACTTTTAACTAATCAGCCAATTGGAAAAGAAGCTTTCCCTAGTGATATTTTCTATACACATTCAAAATTACTTGAGCGCTCAGGAAAGTTTGTAGGACGCCACTCTATTACTGCTTTGCCAATTTTACAAACTGTCGATGATGATATCACTTCGCTTATTTCTTCAAACGTAATTTCAATTACTGATGGGCAAATTATTACCTCTAGTGCACTTTTTGCTGAAGGTAAAATTCCAGCAGTTAACATTGGTTTATCTGTTTCTAGAACAGGATCTTCTGTGCAAGCAAAAAATGTCCGTGATGTATCCAAAGAAATTAGCTCAATTTATTATAACTATCAAAAACAAATTAAATTATCTAAATTAGACTATGATTTAAACCAACAAACCTCTGATTTGCTATTTAAAGGTAGTCAAATTGAACAATTTTTATTGCAAAAAGGTTATAGTTTTTATTCACCAAAAGTGGTTCTAATGGGAATCAAAATTATTTCTTGAGGTCTTTTAAAAAATATTAGTGAGCCTTCAAGAGTTGTTGATTTTATTTACACTTTAATTGAAGTCGACCCTTTTGCAAAACGTATTTATCAAAAATACAATGATAATCAATTTGTTGATGACAAACTAGCTCGCAACTATTTTGCAACAGCTGTTAACCAATTTTTAAAAGTAAATAATTCAAAAGAAAGATTGGAAATTGAATTAGAATTTCCAGAGATTAGTGAAAAAATTATTTCTACAAGTATTGCTAAATTGAAAAAAGAAGGGATTGGTGCAAGATAATGCAAGGTATTGTTAGTCAAATTTGAACAAATGTTGTCGAAGTTTATTTTGAGTCACATTTTGCTAGTAAAATTCAACTCGAACAACGTCTTACTATGCATGAAGGTAAGACCACTTTGGTAATTAAAAAAATTCTTGATAACAATCGTGTTCGTGCTATTGTTATCTATAAAAATCAAGCAATTGCAATTGGAGATCCAGTTGTTAATACATTAAATTTTTTACAAGTACCAGTTGGTGGATTTGCTAAAAATCAAGTCTATAATATTTTAGGTCAAAGCATTAATGACAATGAATTAGTAGCTAAGACTGTTGATATTAATTCAACTATTAATATTTCTAAGCAAAAATTTGACCTTGAGCATAAAATTTTAGAAACTGGAATTAAAGCTCTTGACTTTTTTGTGCCAATTTTTGAAGGTTACAAGATTGGAATTTTTGGTGGAGCTGGTGTTGGAAAAACTGTTTTAATGAAAGAAATTATTTTCAATGTTTCCAAACAAAAAGAAAAGGTTTCTTCAATTTTTGTTGGCTCTGGTGAACGTAGTCGTGAAGGACTTGAGCTTTATCAAGAACTAGTCGAGTCTGATTTGATGAGCAAATCTACTATGTTTGTTGCACAGATGAATGAGACTCCTGGAGCTCGTTCTATGATTGTTCCAGTTGGTATCACATGTGCAGAATATGCTCGTGATGTCCAAAAAGAAGATGTTTTACTCTTTATTGACAACATTTATCGTTTTATTCAAGCAACTAATGAGGTCTCCTCTGCGCTTGAGAAAAATATTTCCATTGGTGGTTACCATGCAACTTTAGATAGTGATGTCTCTTTTATTCAAGATCGTTTATTTAAAAACGAAAATGGTTCCATTACTTCTTTCCAAACAGTTTTTCTACCAATGGATGACCTCTCTGATCCAGCAGCGATTTCCCTTTTTAGTCACTTAGATAGCTCCTTTGTGCTCTCACGTGATAAAATGTCAAGAAATATTTTCCCAGCTTTTGACCCACTTTTATCTTCATCTAATTCTGTTAGTGCCAACATTATTGGTGAGAAACACTTTAATGCCATTATTGGTGCTAAAAGTATTATGAAAAAATACAAGGATCTCGAAGATGTTATTCTAATTTTAGGATTTGATGAATTAGATCAAGAAAGCAAAATTATTGTTCGTAAAGCGCTACAATTGGAAAACTTTTTTACACAAAACTTTTTCATGGCAGAATCCTTTACTAAAGAAAAAGGAGTTTATGTGCCACTTGCCAAAACTATTGATTCAGTAATTCGCATCATCAACGGTGAATTTTTAGATGTCTCACCAGAAGAGTTTGCTTTTATTGGCTCAGTTGATGATATTGTTGCTAAAAATAAACAAGTTAATAAAAAATAATTTATAATTTTAAAAGGAGTGGAGTTATTATGAAATTTCATCTTAGTAAGAGAAGAAAAGTATTAATTGGTATTGTAGCTTCTTCGCTAGTTGCAGCTACCTCATTAGTTGCTAGTCAAAACCCTTATAGTAATGGTTTGGGTAACATTTTACATGTATCTTATATTTCAAGTGCTCCTTCATCAATTTTAAAAAATCAACCAAATGAACAAGATTTTAACTCACCAGTTACTAATTCTGAATTTGTTCCAGAACCACCAAAGCCACTTGAGCCTGAAAAAGTTGTCAAAGTTGACCAAATTATTAGAGAATCAAAACCACTTGAGCCTAAAAAAGTTGTCAAATCTGACCCAACTGTTAGACAACCAAAGCCTGAAGTTAAAGCAAAAGTTGTGACCCAAGTCAAACCAGAAGTAAAACCAGAGGTTAAAGAAATTGAGGCACCAAAGTCTAGTGAACAAATTCAAGTTGCCAAGGTTGAGCCAAGCTCTGAAAGTGATCTCAATGTTGATTTAAAAGCTCCAGCCGCCAGCTCAACAAGTGTGCCTACAACACTAGTTCCGGTTCCTTTGCAAGAAATTACAGCATTTACAACAGTAGAACCAAATTTATCAAGAGCGCGCAATTCTAGTGGAGATGCCAAAGTGCAACAAGCGCTTACTAATTATGCAATTGCTGTGGCTAATAAAATTAATGAAATTCAAAAGCGAATTAACTATTTAGAACAAGAAGTGCGTGAAATTCAACGTTCTTACAACGAAGATTTTGACAAACCACATATTAATATTCGCAAAGTTGGTCTTGAATTTTGAAAAGAAATTTACCAAAGAAGTGTTGATTTACCAAAATATAATCTCGAACGTGAAAAAAATTATTTAAAAGTTTTACAAGAGTTGCAAGCTAATCCCAAAACCTCATTAACTGCTGAAGAACTCAAATCTCTACGTCAAGGACTACTACCAACATTGACAGACCCAAATGTTTGAGGTTATGAAGATGAGTCAAAAAACCCAGTTTTAAACCATTTAAAAGGAAACAACAAAAAAAGACTTTTAAACATTCCTAGCTGATATTCTCGTAGTCCACATGGAATTGCAACCTTACAATACGATGGTTGAGATCGTAGCAACATTAGTGGTAATTTTTCTTCAGAGATTAACTCTTCTGGTGTCAGCGGTGATTCCATTCAAGTCTTTGAATACAAACCTAATGCCCAAAATGAAGATAAATCACGTCAGCCACTCAAAGTTATTGTTTTAAATGCAGATGACAACAATGCTTTTGAAAAATTTAGAGAAATTTTAGACAAAGTTATTAAAAAAGACAATGGTGTCAAAGCAGTTGTGCTTAGAAACGTTGGTCTGAAAAATTCCTTACAAAATGTTGAATTAATTTTAAAAAACTTACCAAATTCTATTGAAAAATTAACACTCTTTTTAGAAAATCAGAGTGCTACTTATGGTCTTGGTAGTCTTCGTGGTCATAAATTAAAAGAGCTTGAGCTCTACACAAGTGCTAATTCAGTTGCAAGTAATTGAGGTATTAATCCAAATGCACTAAAAGATGTTGATTTTATTAGTTTTGACTATAATAATCAAGCAACTTTTGCTAAAAACCCAGGCGAACAAATTCCTGGATCAATCATTTTTGATACCCTTCGTTGAGATAAAGGTGATAACATTAATACAGTTAATGAAGGTTTAAAAATTGTCTTTGACAGCAAAATTAACCAAAGAGTCTTCCAAGGTTCTTTTGGTGGCAAAGGTGGATACCCAACTGGACTAGATTTTTCAAACACTGATGTTAAAAGCTTAAAAGGTATTAATTTTTCTGAATTAGATAGCTCATTTAATGCTCGTTTACAAAATTGAGAAAGTGATCCTTTTGCTAAAGAGAATTTTCAAGGTTTTAAGAAAATCTTGTTTAAAAACCTTACTTTTGGGGCAACCCTAGTTGGAAATCAACCTTCTTTTGTAGCTAAAATGGAAGACTTTGATCAAGCTCAATTTTCATCACGGCTTACACTTAATGAGCCAGGTGGAGCTTCCATTTATATCAAACATAATTCACAAAATGTCTTTAATGTGCCAATTTATTTAACTGGAAATGCCACCGGAGATTCAGTTTCTCAACTAGCTACATTTATCAGTGCTGGAAGAAGAGTTGGAACTTTTGGTACAAATAGTCGAATCTATGCTGATAGTCAAGAGTTAGCTTCAAAATTATCATCAGTTGGCTTAAGTGTTGAAGTCAAAACACAATCTCAAGCTGGCTCTGAATCAACTGAACTATTATCATAATTAGTAAAGGGTTTAAAATATCATGAAAATTAAAAAAATATTAATAGGTTTAGCTTTTGCTCCAGTTTTTGCTTTAGTAGCTTGTGGTGTACAACAAAAAGTTGGAGATAAAAAACCAACTACTCCGACAAATAATGATCAAACCACTACACAATTAGCAGATCCAAAAAGAAGCCAAAAAGAAGCATTAAATCAAAAAATTACTAATTTAAGTAATGGGTTTTTTTCATCTGAGGCTAACAAAGAAAAAATTGAAAAATTTATTTTTGATTTAAATAAAATTGTTGATGAAGATATTGCCAAAATTACCTCAGATGAACAAAAACAACAGCAATTAAGACAACAAATTAAAGATAGTGTTGGTGCTTTTGAATCTTTAGCAAAAACTTCTAATTATACTTTTGGTGAGCGCAAAC
Source organism: Mesomycoplasma conjunctivae (assembly GCF_000026765.1). Classification (NCBI taxonomy): domain Bacteria; kingdom Bacillati; phylum Mycoplasmatota; order Mycoplasmoidales; family Metamycoplasmataceae; genus Mesomycoplasma; species Mesomycoplasma conjunctivae. The sequence goes on from NC_012806.1 coordinate 370,080, forward strand.
AACTTTTTGAACAAATTGTAAATACAATTAAAGCAAATATTTTAGAATTTGATAAACCTCAACCTCCAAGACCGGTTGATCCTCCTGGTGGTCAACAAAGAAGAGAACCAACTGAACAAGAGCTAAAAGAGTTTGATAAATTTCGCTCACAAGTAGCACCTAGAGGCCAAAACGTTACTCGTGTAGATAAAAAAACAAACCTACGTATTGTTGAAGATCAATACGAACATGATAGACCCAAAAATGAACAAGAATATTACGCTTTAGTTCAAGGTGGAGACCAAGCTATTATTAACAGACCGCCTGAACAAGGGTTAGCAAAAAGACCAACTAGTTTTGTAAAACCTGCAGATAATATTTTAAAAATACTCAACGAAAAAGCGAGAGCAGCTGGCCAACCATTGTATGAAAATGCGCAAGAGCGAACATTTTCATTGCCAACTTTTGATGCATCTGGAAACCCAAATGGACTTCACATCAATAATTATGAACAAGGATTTACCTCACCAGCATTTTGAGGAGATACTTTATCACAAGGTGGTCCAGGTCGTGTAGGATTACCAAGAATTTTAGCAAATGATCAATATAAAAAGCTTTCTAAAGCTGTTGTTTCATTGCAAATTACCAATGGTAAAGTTGACAAAGATTCACCTCGAAAAGCTGGTAAAGAAGTCTTACATTTAAGTCAATCTTCTTATGGAACAGCACAAATTATTGACTATAAATTAGAAGATGGTGTCAAATATCCTCTTACTTGATATTTTTTAACTAATGCTCACGTTGCTAATAGTCTACGTTTACATGGTGATAGTAATGAAAATGATACAAGCAAAGCTTACGGAAGAGATTTTTCAAACTATAACACAAACGATTTAGCTAGCAATACATGATCTATTGCTCTTCGTAAACTAAAACAAGATCAAATCCCACTTAAATCAAGAATTCAAGTTAGTGGAACAGCAGAAGGACAAAAAAACTATTCTACCGTTTCAGTTAGAGTTAAAGAAAAAGATGGTGACATCTACAACAATGGTCAAGATAAAGAAAATAATAAGTGAATTGGTCAAAAACCAACTAAACAATTAAATGTGCGCACCATTGTTATTGGAACTGATACTCTTAAATCTAGTCCAAAAGATTTTAGTAAGCAAGAAAACTTTAAAGATTTCCAAGAAGTGCTCGATTATGCAATTATTGAAGTAACTTTTGATAATGAAGCTGATGCCAAAGCAATCACTCAGGATTATTATAATGATAGCAGCCAACACTTCAAAGTTAGTGATACCAATCTATTAAATGAGCAAAATTATAAAAAATTCCAAACTTTAAACATCTATGGACTAGGTTTTCCAAATTCTAAAGGTGAGTTAAATCTCACTCTAAATGAATTTGATAATAAAGAAGAATATGAAGCTCGAAATTCATCAGTTTCACTTTATACAAATAAAAACTTTAGTTTATATAAAAATACTGAACCTGAAAACCTATTATACAAAGATGGGGGTGATCTTTCCTGAAGTCGTTCTTACCGTTCATTTATAAATTTACCAGGATTAACTGACCTATTTATTTCTACCCCTGTTTTATCAGATAGTCTATTTAAAGTCTCTAAATTTGAAGATGGAGAGTTTAAAAGTACACCTTATTTAATGGCAGGACAAGCAACATTGCTTGATAACTTTTCAGTTCCTGGTGGAGGTAGTGGATCACCAGTTAAATTAGGAGATAATTCAGCTTATTCAATTTTATTTGCCTCAGATGCTCGTGCTTCAGCAGGTCTTACCCTTAATTTACGTTCTTATGGCTATGATTATAAAGGTTATTATGGTAAATATAAATTAGCACAATACGATGTCATCTATGGATCAGACAACCAAAGAAAATCTTACTGGGATGCAATGAATCAGCTTTATAAATCTGATAGTAAATTTAAAACCAACTTGTTTAAAAATGGTTTCGCAGATGACACAAAAGTAGATGTTTTTAAAACAAGTGAGTTAACCAAAAATTAGCTAAAAACTAAAAAAGTCTTTAAAAATAAAGGGAGTAGGTGCAAAACTTATGAAAGTCTTGAAAATAAGTAAAAGAAAACAAATCATTTTAGGTCTTTCAACAATAGTGGTTGTTGTCCCTGTTGCAACTTCGCTAGGAATCAATAATAATTTTGTTAGCTTAGGTGTTAATCAAATTATTTATTCAACACAAGCGCCATCAACTATTGAAAAAAATGCTCAAGATGCCAATGATAAAAGCTTTGTAAGTCCAGTGGCTAATGCCAAACCACAACCAAAAAATGAGGTTTTAGAAAATACAAATAAAAGCGATATAATTGTTGATCAACCAGAAGAAAAACCAACACCTGTTGCACCTGTTGAGACTCCTAAAAGTGAACAAATCGCTTCTAATCCTCCAACTAATTCAAAAGCAGAAACTACTACAAAAGGCGATGGTTTATCAGCATTAATAAGTAGAGCTTTGAACAATATTCAAAGCGCAGTTAACTCTGAAATTAAAAAAACTGAAGAGCGAATTGCCCAACTTCAAAGTCAAGTTGATGAAATCAACCGTTATTATACTGATGAACATTTTAATGATCCGCAATATAATCCAGCTAAATTATCTAAAATTGATTGAGATAATCTCAAAATTACTTTGCTTCGTACCAAATTGTGTTCAAACTGTGGAGCAGAATACGATTTGGAACGTGAAAAAGCACAACTTAATGTTCTAAAACAACAGCAAGCTAATCCAAAAACTACATTGACTGCTGAAGAGCTCAAATCTCTGCGTCAAGGTCTTTTGCCTTCTGCTACCAACCCTTATGCTTGAGAATATCTAGATGAGTCAAAAAATCCAACTATCAACCAGCTCAAAAGAGCTGATAATGCCCGTGTTTTAAACACTTCTTCTTATTTTGCAAGAGATTCTAAATCCATCTCTACTCTTCAATATAATGGTTGAGATCGTAGAGATTTAAGCAATCAATTTAGTGGAACAGGTGTTAATGGTACTTCAGTCAAAATTTATGAGTATGCTCCTAACAAAGATAATCAGGATGCTGCAAATCGTGGTCGCTTTAAAGTTATTGTTTTAGATGCAGATGATAATAATGCTTTTGAAGATTTTCAAAATATTTTAGCAAGAGCAATAAAGCAAGACTCTAAAATTGAAGGTGTTGTTATTCAAAATATTGGTGCTAAAAATAGCTTCCAAAATGTTGATAAAATTTTACAAGCTATTCCAAGCTCAATTATCAAATTGACACTATTTTTAGACAACTATCAAGCTACCAACCATTTAAGAGCATTAGAAAATCTTAAATTAAGAGAACTAGAATTATATACTAACAGCAATGTTGTCTCTGACAATTGAGCAATTAATCCAAATGCACTTAAAAATGTTGATTATATAAGCTTTGATTATCAAAATAATAATGATAATGTAATTAGAAACGCAGGTGAAAAACTTCCCGGTTCAATAATCTTTAAAATCCTTCGTTGAGATAAAAATGATACAATTGCACAAGTAAATGAAGGTCTAAACATTGTTTTTGATAGTAAAGTTAATCAAAGAGTTTTCCAAGGAAACTCAGGTGGTAAAGGTGGATATCCTATCAATTTAGATTTTTCTAGCACTGAACACATCAAAAGTTTTAAAGGCATTGATTTTGCTAAATTAGATAAGGTTTTTGATGAAAAAATCCGTAATTGACCTGATGATCCTTTTGCAGCAGAAAATTATTTAGGTTTTAAAAATATTAAGTTCAAAGATGTTACTTTCCAAGGATCAATAGTAAATGGTGAAAAAGCTTTTAGTGCCAAATTATCTGACTTTGACCAAGGACAATTAAGACAAAGATTAATTTTTGGCGAACCAAGCTTCCCGCCAGGTCCTAATATTTATATTCAAAAAGATGGCGAGCAATATTTTGGTATCCCAATGTATTTAAGCGGTGTTTCTCTCACTGGTGATGCAAAAGAACAAATTGGTGCTTTTATAGAAGCGGCTAATCGAGGTGGTCAACAAAAAATTACTGCAATTTATGTAGATAATGAACAAGTTAGAAGTCAATTGGGAAGCTTTGTAGGCACCGCTGTTGTTAGAGTTAATAATCCAAATCAGTCTTCTTCAAATAGTGATAACTCAAATAATTTAGATTTAGCTACCTAAATGAAAAAAATTTTCTGATTTTTGCTTTTATCTAGTTCCGCTTTAATAACAGTTGTATCTTGTCAACAAAATGATCAAAAACCTATAAAAATAAAGACAATCAACCAAAAATTACCTGCAGATCAACAAACAATTAATAATAAAGTTGATAACAAAGTTGTTGATTTGAAAACCTTAAATTTAGAAATTGATAAATTAAAATCTAATTTAAATATTAACAAGCTCGATATCGAAAATTTTGTTGCCAAAATTGCTAGTTATAAGAAAAATTTGGCTGCCAAAGATGAATTAATTGATCAAACTTTGAACAGTTTTACCACTTTTCTGGAACAACAAAATTTTCAAATAGAAGCAAAAAGAGAACAATTTATAGACTTTTTAGATCAATTTTTCAATTTGCTCAACTCTCAAGATAAAAATAATGATTTAAAAAATCAAGATCAAAAGTTACAAACTGAGCAAAAAGAGATTGAGAGATTAGATGATAAATTTAGCATTTATCCAGGTCAAAACCACTTCGAGTTTAATAAAAATGGTGATCAAATTATCACAGATCAATATCGTTTTGACAACCCTGATCGTGAAGTTCAACATTTTCAATCTCTTTTTGGTAAAATTTCTACTGGAAAAACTAGTGCCAAACTAGTTGATGTTCAAGCATTTCCTAAAAAATTTAATTCACCAGAAAAACCAATAATTAATTTGCTAGATGAAAAAGCTAAAAGCGTTAATCAACCACTTTATGAAAATGCACAAAAACGTGCATTTTCTTTACCAGATTTAGATTCTACAGGAAAAATAATTGGCTTAAAAATCAACAATTTTCAACAAGGCTTGACCACTCCAGCTTGATGAGGTGACAGCCTTGCCAAAGGCGGTCCAAATCGGCTAGGTTTGCCAAGATTAATACCTAATGAAAAATATTTAAAACTTGCAAAATCATCAATAGGTGTAACTATCAATAATGGCTTTGTCGACCAAAATAGCACTCAAGATGAGACTAAATTATTGCGCAGTTATATTCCCGCTTTTTCTACTTGAAATATTATTGATTATAAACTAGAAGAAAATGGTAAATACCCACTTACCTGATATTTTTTAACAAATGCACATGTTGCCAATACTTTAAGACTAGCAAATGATTTTGCCAAAAATAAGGCATATGGTCGCGATGCTGATAACTATAATGAAAAATTCAAGCAATATAATACTTGATCAATTAGTCTTAATAAACTCAAGTCTAATAATGAGTTAAAAAAGGTGCTACCGACGACAAATGGCTTTAAAAATGAAGACTTTTATCAAAAAGTAACTCTAAGAGTCAAAGAAAAAAATGGCAATATTTACAACAATGGCCAAGATAAAAATGGCGAGATCCTCATTAATCAAAAACCAACAAAAGAGCTCAATGTACGCACCATTGTAATTGGCACCAATGTGCTAAAATCAAAGCCTAGTGATTTTAGTAGACAAAAAGTTTATCAAAATTTAGAAGAAATTTTCGACTTTGCCATCATTGAGCTCACCTTTGATAACGAAGCTGATGCTAAAAAAATTACTTATGACTACTTTAGAGACAAACAAGATCATTTTCGAGTAAGCAAGCTCAATTTACTTGATGCTCAGGAGTACAAAAAATTTCCTTTGAAAAATTTTTATGGCCTTGGTTGGCCACTATCCAAAGGTGAGACGCTGCTAACTTTGTCCAAAGAAAATGATTCTCAAAATTGGCAAACGCGTAATTTTAGTCAAAGTCCTTGAGTTAACAAACCACTAATTTTATTTAATAATAGTGATAAAATTAGTACTTTATATGATCAAGGTGGCAACTTAGCTTGAAGTCGTTCATACCGCTCCTTTGTTAATTTACCAGGGTTAACTGACTATTTTATTAGCACGCCGCTTTTGTCTTCTGATTTATACAAAATTAGCCACTATGATGCCCAAAAACAACAATTTGTCAACACTTCTTATATACTAGGAGGTCAAGGTACAATTTTGGATAATTTTTCAGGCTCAGGTGGTCTTTCAGGAACTAATATTTATCTAGGTGATGGCTCAAATTATTCACTCTTGTTTGCTGGTGATAATCGTGCAAGTGCTTCGCTAACACTTAATTTGCGCTCTTATGGCTATGATTATCAAGGTTATTATGGTGGTTATAATTTACCAGCATATGATCTAATTTATGGCTCTGTTAATCAAAATAAATCTTACTGAGACGCAATGAATCAACTTTATGGTAGTTTGCTAAAAACCAATTTGTTTCCAAAAGGTTTTGGCGATGATAGTAAAATTGATGTTTTTGCTAATAGTAAAACAGTCAATTTAAATAATGGGACTAAACAAAACTTGTGGTTAAAACCTCTTGAATAAATCAGGAGGTTTTTTAATTCAAAAAAAATGTTTAAAGTATGAGCTCAAAAAGTTTACCTGCTATTGTTTTGATTAACAACACTCCAAGGTATTACAGCAAAAATTCAAAAAGTGCAAAACATTTTAAAGATGTTTTTCTCACTAAAAAATTTTTAGATTATTTGACTAGACCCAGAGCTAATATCAACTCATTAAACACTGAAGAGCTCCATCAAGAGTGAAGAAAACAAAAAAAGAAAAATGGGGAAACATTTGAAAAATTTTTAAAAGATATTTTGGATAAGCAGTACAAAAACAGACATACTGATACTAGTAGAAATTTATTTCAGATTTTGCCTAATAATGGTTTTCAAGTTGTAGATGTTAATGATGCCAAAAATCAAATTGGCAACCTAGATAAAAACCAAGCAGTTTGACCCTATGTTATTAGCTTCAAAGATTATGAGCTAATCTGTAAAAATGAATTAATAACTCTTGAAGATTATGCAAAATTTTTATCGCCAGAACTGAATAAATGGATGAAAGATAATTTCCTCAAAGTAGAAGATTTAAATATTTTTGGTGCAGTTCACTTTGATACAAAACACCCACATATTCAACTTTGAATTAGTGAAAAATACCCTACCAAAAAATCGGATGGTGTTATTAGATTTGATAAAAGAAATAAGTTTAATAATCACAGAGTTAACTTTGAAGAGAACTTAAGTATCAAACTAATAAACCAAGGTTTGCAAAAAAATTTTGTAAATGATGAGCTTGCAAATAATCGAAAAAATAATTTCGTTGATCAAGTAAATTTTATTTCTGAAAAATCAAAAAAACTAAAAATTGCTAGATCAGAGATTGTTAAAGATATTAAAGAAACTAAAATGCAATCATTTGAAAATGATTTAAATTTTATTAAAGCTGTTAGCTCAATTTCTAATGTTTCAAATGAACAAATTTCTTCTGTCAGCTCTTTTGATGAATTTTACAAATTAGTAAATGAAAGTCGAAAGGAAAAACAATTAGTTAGTTTAGTATTAAATGATTTTGAGATAAGCAATATTTTAGAAACTCCAGAATTAAAACAAAAAAGAGAATCATTAAAAAAATCATCAAAATATTTTAAGTTTTTGAATAAAGAGCAAAAGAAATCTATTGAAGACTTTTATACTGTTATGAAACAAAGTAATAAAAATTTACAAAATCATATTCAAAATTTTTCCTTTTTAATCAATGAACTTAAAAAATATCAACAAGATTCAAATTTAGAAATTGCTAATTTAGCAAGAAATGTAGTTAAAAAAGAAGAAAAAGAACTCTACTTCAATGTCCGTAATCAAATTTTAAAAAAAATTCATAAAGAACTTGATGAAAAGGAAGTTCAATACTCTCAATATTACAGAAGTGGACTTACTAAAGAAGAAAAAATTAAAAAAGATTTTTCTATTGTGTACGAATTTAAGAAAGGATTAAAAAGGGTTGGTGGTTAATGAAATTTGAAAAAATACCCAAAAAAATTCAAAATATAATCATTGCTATTTTTTCATTTTTTATTACTTTTTTGTTTTCCTTTTTGCTTTGACCATATATTTTTAAATACGATGTTTCAAATATTTTTAATACATATTACTTATTGATGCAAGATTGAAAAGCATTGCTTTGAATGATAATGATATCTATTATTTTTAGCTTGTTAGTTTCTCCTTTAATTATTTTATTTTTTAAAAAAAATGACCAAGTTTATTCAAAAGATTTTGATGGTTCATATATGTTTTATGATGAACTTAAAAAAATTGGTTCTCTAGAAAAGTTTAATAATAAGTTTTTAGCTTCACAAAATGAAGACAAACATAATCCAGGTTGAATAATTAAAATAGAAAAAGCTAAAAAAAATAAAATAAATTACTATGTTGTTAGTGGTATGCATACAGTTATTTTAGGTGATACTAGAAGCGGAAAAACACAAAAATTTATCATACCTTCAATCAAATATAATATTAATTTAAAAAATCCTAATTCAAGACCAAATATTATGGTGATTGATCCAAAAGGGGAATTAGTAACTAGTTTAAAAGATGAATTAGAGTCCAATGGTTATAAAGTTATTTTATTTAATTTTAAAAATCTAGTTAAATCTGACAAAATTAACTTATTAGCTCCAATATGAGATAAATTCCATAACAAAGATGGAACAGAGATTGAAAATAAATCTGCTGCTAGTGAGTTGTTAGATTCACTGATCCAGTCAATGCATGATTGAGGTAAAGAAGAAAATAGCTTTTGAGTACAAACAGCAAAAGATATTTTATTTGCTATAGCGTGGTTTTTTTTATTTTATTCAAAGGAAGATAAAAATTTTAAAAAAGAGCATTTTATTTTTTCTAATTTTAATCAATTTTTAAATGAAAAAGCTTTAAAAGAAGGTCCTTGGGTTAAAATAGCTCAAAATTCAAAAAGTAAGTGAATGAAATATTTTTATACAAATTTATTTTTGCCATTAATTGATATTGTACCTGAAACATTATCTGGTGCTATAGCAAACTTAAATACTTTAATGAAGAAATTTATAAAACCAGATTTCTTATTATTTTCTTCCAAACATGAAGTAGATTTTAATAATTTAATTAAAAATTCAGAATTAAATTATCCTAATAGCCAACCTTTTGCTGTTTTTATTACTTTTCCACTTTATCAATCGCGTCCAGAACCTTTTATTTCTGCAATTATTAATAATTGCTACTCTTCACTATTAACAATTGCAGAATCAAAACACAACAGAAAATTAGATCGTTCATTTTTGTTTTTTGGTGATGAATTTGGAAATCTACCCACTATTAAAGAAATGAGCAACAAACTTTCTACTGCTGCTGGATATAACATTTATTTTTCCTTAATATTGCAAAACATTGAACAACTAGAAAAATATAAACAAGAACAAAGGACTATTTTATCTAATTCAAGTTTAAAAATTTTTTTAAGATCTAATGATTTAAAATCGCTTGAAATATTTTCAAAATTCGCAGGTAAAAAAGAAACAATAAAGACCACTTATTCAAATGTTGATTCTAAAAAAACGAATACAGAGGCGATCCAAAAAGAAAATATTATAGAACCTTGGGATCTTTCACAAATGTTAATGGAAGAAACATGAGTCCTTTTATCAGGAGAAAAGCCAATTCATATAAAAAGTGATTTTGCTTACCAAATTTGAGATGATCCTAAAATAGCTCTTGAGGATTTATACAAAGAAAGAGAAGATTTAAATGAATGAGAAAATAAAGTTTTTTATTTAGAAGAGAGTGAAATTTATTTAAACATTTTAAAAAAAGAAGCAGCAGAAAAGAAAAAAATCGAGCAAAAAAAACAAATAAATCAAACCAAAAATATTGCTGATAAATTTATTGAAGCTGGTAAACAAATCAATAAGAAAACTAATTTTAATAATAATTTATTAATTAAGAAAAAAATAAATAAAAATAACTTAGAAATTCAAAGTGAAATTGAAAAAATTTCAAAAGATATCAAAGACGGTTACGAAGCATTACAAAATCCAAACATTTCTAAACAAGCTAATTTTTTAATAAATAGAGACATAATCTTGTTAGAAAAAGAATTAGCCAAATTAATTCATAAACAAATCAACGATAGTGATCCAGAAGTAAATGATGTAGCCTAAATTTTAAAAAAAGAAAGTAGGAAAATTATGTCAATTTTAGGTTTAAATAATGTAATTTTAATTGGACGTTTAACTTCTAATATTAAAGTCAACTACACTAAAAATGATATTTCTTATGCACGTTTTACACTTGCAATTTCAAGAAAATATAATTCACAAACTGATCATTTAATAACAGATTTTATCCCTATTATAGTTTGAAGACAAAATGCTATTAATTTAGAAAAGTTAGTTTGTAAAGGTAGCCCACTACTTGTTAAAGGCAGTTTGCAATCTAATAAGTACACAAATGATGATGGCAAATTAGTGAATAATTTTGAAGTTCTACTAGAAGGATTTGAAATATTAGAAAGTAAAGAAGAATTCCAAAAACGTCAACAACAAGTGAACACACAAACTTCTAGCTCTGATAAAGATTATGCAATACCTTTTGAGCCGGAAGAATCTAATTTATCAGAACCTGATTCCAGTTTTAATTGAGAGTGAAATTTAGATGAAATTAAATAAATAATATAAAACCAAGGGGATTATATGGAAATAGCAAACAAATTTATGAAATATCTTTTCAAATCTAATTTTGATGCAGAAACAGCAAAATCCAAAGCAATTTTAGAATCAATGATTAATAAATTACAAAAACATCAAGAAGAAGAAAATGAATTAGCTGAAAAAGAAAATAGAAAACCTGAAAAAGTTTTTTCTAATCATTTTGTAGATTATAAAAATTGAGTTGAAAAAAATTCTTTTGATTTAAGTTTTAAATCTCTTTCAGATTGAATATTGGAACAAAAAACATCAGATGAATTAGTAATTTATAAAAACGCATTAGCTTTTTATGAATTAGAACAATTATTAAAGGAGAATTAAATGGAATTTTTCAAAAATGAAAGAGTGATTGAAAGTATTATAAAAAAACATTTTTCAACTCATAAGACAAATACAAAATACCAAAATCATTATAACGAAGAAATAAACTGGCAAGTGAAAAGGTGAACTTTACATGATAGTAAAAAAGCTATTAAATTTGGTAATCGGTGATATTTTTCTTATGAAAATAAATTATTATTTTCAAAATCCTTTTCTCATATAGTGCCAATTATCTGTGATACTGAAAAAGATAAAGAGAATTTAATAATGGATATGTACTTATATACATATAGTCAAAATTTATATCAATATAATCAAAATTGAAAATACACAATTACTGATGAACAAATTTTTAATTACAAAAGAGTCGAATTTTTCAATGAAGATGGTAAAAAAACAAAAGATTTATGAGTGAATTTTGATAATAAACACCTTGACCATAAAACATTATTTTTAGAATGAGAAAAAAGAAATTATAAACACCAAAATTTTTTTGATATTACAGAAATTATTTTTGTTGCAAATTATAGTGATTTACTTTTAAATAAATTAAAAGAAAAAAATATTGAAATTGATCTTATTGGAAGTTCTAGAACTTCCATTAATCTTTATGTAGCTAATTTATATGCTCTTGAAAAATCAATAAAAAATTACATTATGACTGTTGAGGATAAAGCTAAAGCTTTTGAAGATTTAAAAAATATGACTCACAAAGCAGACAAACTCGCCAAATCCACAACATTTAGCCAATTTTTTAAAAAATTTGAAATAGATCCTGGATCTGATTTTGAAGTTGTTACAAAGTTATCTAATGAGTTTGAGGGACTAAAACACTTTTTAATTCCTGATTACAATAAAAATTTAACACTTCGCTTTAGAAAAATTGATAATCATAAGTCTAAAGGAATTTATTTCCCACATGCTGAAAATCTTACAATAAATATTAATAATCATAAAGAACATGAATCTCCACATATTACATCATTTTTTCATGAATATGCGCATCATATTGATAGTATGTTGGGCTATAAAGTAGATTCACCATCAGCTAATTTGATAAATTTAAGAATACCTTTTTCTTTATCTAATCCAGATTTTGCCAAGCTACATAAAAAATATATTGAAGTTTTTGAAACACAAGAACATTTAGAAAAAATTAAAAACTTTAAAAAAGCCAAAATTAAAAACTACCTAACTTCAGAGAGCGAAGTTTTTGCTCGTGGTTTTGAGAGATATTTAGCTGAATTAGATTTTCAAAGCTCTTTTAACAGAACTCAAGATCAATTAGATTTATCTAGTCAAGATGTTTTCAATTATTTAGATAAAGATACAAAAGATGATTTTTATAAAATGTATGAAGATATTTTTGAAGTTAAAAAGAAAATGGAATTTGTAGAAAAATCTAGTTTAGAAATGAGAACAATGGAAAATGAAGTTGATCAAAAATTAGAAGACGAACTAATTAAAAAAGAACTACTTCCAGAATTAATTAAAATTGAAAAAAATGAAAATTTGGTGCATGAAATTAAAGACACTTTAGCTGCCAAAATGGTTGAAAACTATAAACAAAAATATTTTGAGGTTTTAAATGATTTAAGCCCATCTAATTTATCAAATGATTTAACTCAATATTATGAAAATTTACTAAAAAAGTCTATTTTAGAAAATTCTAATTTAATCGATTTTAGAAATAAATTCATAGACCAAGAAATCGAAGGTGAATTTTGGGAAATAGTAGGGACAAAATATAAAGAATATAGTAATAAATTAGAACAATTTAAATCAACAGAAAAAAATAAAAAAATTGGTCAAGTTTCACTTTTTGAATATGAATTAGAACAAAATAATTCTAAAGTAGCAAAAATGAAAATGAAATTGAAATAAAAGTTATCATGACTAAACAAAGAGAAAAAATAAAAGCAAAACGAATTCAATTTTTACTAGAAGAAGCAAAGCAAGAGGTGATTAAAATTGTTGGTCATTCACAAAATCTAAAGGATTTTTTGTGATCCTTAACAGAGGAGCTAATTAGGGATATCTTTGTTCAAATAAAAAAAATTGATAAATACATAGAAATAAAATTTTCTTATTGACTAAAAGATTTAAAACGGAAAGATAAACATTTTAATTTTGTTGATCTACTTGATGATTTTAAAAAATAAATAAAAAACGCCCGGAGTGTAAAAGGACGTTCTAGTAATCAAATAAGAAGGGGCTTGTGAGAACCCTAAATAGAAAGATTACATGTGGTAATCTAAATCAATGAGAGGAGGTTGCTTGTGCTAACCTCAAAAAAATAATAAGGACACTTGTGGTGAACCTTAAAAGAAAGGAGGTTCTTGTGGTGAACCTTAAATGAAAGGAGGTTGCTTGTGCTAACCTCAAATCAATGAAAGGAGGATACTTGTGGTAACCTCAAATACAAATTATAACATAAATATAAAAAATTGATGAAGACAAATTGGTGTAATAAAAACTAAGTCTAAAAGTTTAGTTTTAATTCTTGTTTCTTTATATTGAATAAGAAAAAGAAAAAAATCAATAAATTGTTCTGAAATATCCAATTGAATACAAAATAATTTTAAATATTCTATTTCAATAACAACAGTAAATAAAAATTTACACCTTTTATCAAAAGAAAATATTATTTTTTTAGATAAACAAAAAGGTATTTTAACAGTTCAATCTATGCCTAAATTTCCTTTTAAAGTAATTAAAAATTGAGAAAAAATAATTAAAACTATGCTAGAAAATCAAATTTTAGTAAGTTACAATAGAATAAGTATTTTGGAGGAAATGATTGAGCAATCTGAAAGTGAATTAGCTTTTAAATCTAAATATACAAAAACATATTGATTAAATAAATACAGTTTAAAAGAATATTCATCTTTTAGTGTTTGACTTTGAAAAACATGGCAAAGATATAGAAGTTTGCACAAAAGTACTGTTTCAAGGTTTTTCAAACAAATTAAAGGTTTTGTAATTAGTATAAGAAGTTTTTCAAGTGTTTACTTAAAACAAACAATTGAAATTAGTTTTCAAAAAATTTATGCAAAGAGACAACTTTATTTTGACAAATTTTTAAAAAAATATAAATGAAAAATTAAAAGTTTATATTTTAATTATAAAGTAATCAAACATTTAGAGCGTTTGTAATTAAATTAATCTATTTTATTATTATTAAAATTGTCAAAATAAATCTTAAAACTAAGTTTTTAGCAAAAACTTTTCTTTAAACATGCCAATTTTATTAAATTTAAGTTTTAAAAAGTTTATTCATTAAGAATTTTAAGGAATTGCAACTCTAAGTATTTTTACTAAAGTAAAAATACGATTATCTTGATATATATAAGAAGGTTTTTTTAATATGAATAAAAAGCAAAAAAATAATGTAAAATTTACTTATTATAAAAAAGCTAATGAATATTAGTAATTTAATAGCAGCTATTTTTGCTCTAGTATTTTATTTGCTATTAGGTTTGTATATTTGAAAAACTAATAACAAAATTAAAATAAAGATTATGGCAAAAAAATCTAGGCAAAAAAAGATAGTTTCATTGTATTTTGCTTTTATTATGGCTTTAGTATATGGAGTGTTTTATGTCATCTTTTCAAACTAAAATTAAAAAATATGGAAAACTATTACCTATAACTTTGGTTCCTTTTGCTTTTGTTTCTTGTATTGAACCTTATGTAGAAATTCGTAAGGAAATTAATAGACAACTTTTACCACAATCTAGACCAGAAGTTAATTTAAATAATACTGATGAACCTAGCAAATCAAATATTGCAGATCCTACAATAGAAGATGTATCTAATAATTTAGTAAACAACTCAAGATTAAGTTTAAATGGTCGTAAGAAAAATCCTAAAATACCACAAAATAAATTTAATCCTGATAAAAATTATTTAACTGAATTTAAAGATGCTAGTTTTCAAAAAGGTGAAAAATATGGATTAATGAATTATTGGTATTTTTTACAATCAACTCCTTATATTTTAGAAAAAAATGGTTTTAGAGATTTTACTTTAACATCTTACAAAGAAGAGTATTTAAAAAAATTAGATTATTTGAGTGAAAAGCTCAAAAGCTATAACTATAATAATTTAAATAAATATACTACAAATGGTAAAAGACACGATGTTTGATTAACAGAGATAAAAGAATTTAGCAAAAGTATTGGTTCAAAGTCTGATAGTTCTTTTCATGATACACTACAACCTCCATTTGAGACAGAAAAACTATTTAAAATCATTAAAGATGAGCTTGGCAAAGATGTCGAGAATTCACTAATAAAAGAAATGATAGTTTATGATTTTATTTATGGTAATTTCTATGCCGATCCTATCACAATGTATGAAGGTGAATTTAGAAATAATGATGATAGATTTGTTAGATTTTTCAGAGATGATTATTATATTCAAAAAAACTATCAACCTAATAGTAAAGAAAAGTTGTGATATAGTCTTTTATTATTAGTTCAAGATGTCCAACGTGCTTATCAAGGTCAAGGCGCAGTTTATTTTGTTTTATCAAGAATGGAAGCTTTTGAGCGTGCATTATTTGAAATAAATAATTCAGATCAACCATTGGCAAAGCAAATCCAAATTAAATTAAGAAATACCATTAAAGAATTAGTCGGAACAATTAGAGATTTTTTATTACCAGACAAACATATTAGTTTACGTAAGGATTTAGTTTTTAACATTGATCCTGAGCAAAATTTAGATATGCAATCTCTAGCTTCTGATTTTATTGACTATTATAATAAAAAAGTCGCACCTTTAATTTGAAAATATAATAATGAAACTGAAGATGTAAAAATTGAACCTCTTGATCAACAAGTTAATACATTTTATTTAAAAGAATATGTTTATCCACTTCTAAATGGGACAAGAATTACAGTGCTAGATCCTGATAAAGAAAATCAAATATCAGAGCGAGCATGACAAACATGAAGAAATCAATTTGAAAGTCAATTTCAATTAAAATATCAAGAACAAATTAATTCCTTACAACAAAACAATTCTGTAGAAAATTAGTAAAAAATTATCTATACATTAAAAATAAATAATTTTTTATCTATATAAAACTAATGATTATCTAACTTTTTAATAATTAAATTAATAATTTATGCTTATAAAATAAATATTTTTTTATTTAAAAGGAAGATTATGGAAAATTTCCAAAACATTTTAAACGTCGTTTCATTTGCGGGTGAAAATAATTCTTTAACAAATATTCAAACAACAGTCAATTCAATTACACAAACTGCAACTGGTATAACTATTTTATTTTTTAGTTCAGTTAGTGGTTTTGTTATTTTAGTTTCAATTATTTGGTTTATTGTCGAATTTCTTAAATATAAATTTGCTAATAATAATCAAAAAAAAGCTGAAATTTGAGCTAATATTAAAAAAAGCTTATTAATTATTGGGGTTATCATTGTTGTACTTATAGCAGCTGGTGCAATAGTAAGTACTATCGTTAACCTTGTTTCTAATTCTTTTTCTGGAGTCCAACAAATAATCAATCCTAGCTCAAACACAGCTCCTGGTAGTGCTGGTGCTCCTGGTGCTTAATTTATAAAATCTAAATATGATTTTTGCTGATATTTTTGATTGAATAAGTTATTTATTCTTTAGTGCAGCTTGGATGATTTTTGCTTGGCCTTTTATAATTTTTTTAAATATTATTACCACTTTATTTGGATCTATTTCCTTCAATGTTATAAAAAATATGTTTTTTGGTTCACAAGAGAATTTTAGTATTACTAAAATTCCGTTACCTTTTTGAATTTCTGCTGGATTGGCAGCAACAGTTTTATTGTTTTTAGTTATCTATAGATTAGTTAAAAACTTTTTTCTCTCTAATAAAAAACCTAATGAGTATGATTCAAGTATTAAAAATGTTATTATTAATACAGCATCGGCAATCATTTTTCCAATTATATTTATTGTACTTATATTTATTTGCTTTATTGGAATTAATTTACTGGTCAATGGAATCAAGGAAAGCTTAGGTTATCGACATAATTTAACTTTATCATTAATTAGAGGTGCCATTGGTGAAATAAAATTAAGTGCAAGTGATGTCGAATCTATTAGTAAAGGTAATGTAATGCCTCTTGATGCTTATAAACACTTAAGTGTAGGTGATGGACCTAGATTAATTTTATTGGTTGCAATTTCAACATTAATTATTAGTTGACTGTTATCTTCAACATTGATAGGTCTTGTATCTAATTTAGCGCAAATGTTTTATCAATTAATCTTATTACCTGTTTTTTCAGTTAGCAAAATTATAGATGATGGCCGGTTATTTAAAAAATATATGCAAGCTTTTTGGGCTAAATTTTGAGTTGTTGTCATCTATCAATTATCATTTTCGTTTTTCTTTATATGAGCAGAATATACAGTTAACCAAGGTTATCAAATTATCAAAAATGAATCATCATTTCAAAATGATTCTATAGTTTCCAATTCATTATTAAATTTTTTCCTAAGTTTTGTCTTTATTCTAGGAGGCGGGGTAGCAATAAAAACAATTGGAGAAGAGTTTGCAGGTTATTTTGGTAGTGATGGATTTGTTCGCTCACAACAAGAATGAGCACGTCGAACTCTAAAAGGAGTTGCTTTTTCCGCCGGTGCTATAACAGGAGCTGGCATTCTTGCTAAAAAAGGTTTTATAAAAGGACAAAAATTAACTGGCTTTCATGATTTTAAGAAAGCAGAAATTAAAGCTCGCTATAAAAAAGGTGAAATTTCAAGAACTGAAAAAAGAGCTGAACTTGAGCAATTAAGAGCGGACAAAATTGCCAAAGGTCAAACTTTTCGAGAGGGTTGAAACAACACAGATGGCAATGTATTTAAAAAACTTTACTCTGGAGTTAGAGCTAATCGTGAAAGCAAAGATTTAGGATTAGTAGAAGAAGTTGGATTTTTAGGTTCTAAACTTTCAATGGGAGTTAAAAATTGACAAAAAAACAAAGCTGAAAAAGTGCTGCAAAATGATCCTAAAAATTCAGAGGATAATACCAAATTATTTCAAGAAGCTGTTGAGAAAAAGACTAAATCTTTTGAAAAACAAAAATCAAGATTTAGCAAAAGACAAGATAATCTTTATGAGACAGTACATATAAATCATCGCAACGATGCTTTACAAGGTGATGTATATAAAGATTGAAAAAGAGATTTTGAGAAAAGAAAACAAGCTAAAAAAGATAATGAGGATATAAATGAAAAAACAGATTCAAAATAAAGCAATTAATAAAATTAAATTGAATTTATTTAAGAATTTTACTATTAAGGATTTTTTTGTTTTAATTATTGTTATCATCATAGCTTTAATTGTTGTCGCTTCTCTTAATAGTCAAATTAATTTCTTTTTTAAAGTTTTAATATTTATAGCAATTTTTGCTTTTATAGGTTTACCTTTGCTTATAAATTTTCCATCTCAAAATGCTAGAGGATGACAAATTTTTATTAATTGAATTAAATTTGTCAGCTTGCCTAGGAAATATTCATCAAAGTCCAAAAGTTCAAATAATACATCAAATTTAGTTCCTTATGAAAGTTGTAAAAATGATTTTATTTACAGCAATTTTGGTTATGTTGGTGGTTTAAAAATTCAAGGTTTTGATTTATTTGCTTATGATGAAGATTACCAACTATCCATATTTCATCAGTTTAGTAAAATAATTAATAATATTAATCATAAAATTTCTATTATTAAAATTGTTGTTGATAATGACATCAAAGCAAATCAAGATTTTTTCGAACAACAAAGAGAAATTTGCCTAGAAAATAACGATGAAAACTTTTGTGAAGCATATAGTGATGATTTAACAATTAATTTTGAAGGACAAACTAAATTTGATTATTATGTTTTAGTTTATGGTTTTGAATTTAAAGATTTAGAATTTGAAATTGCAAGATTAAAAAGTGCTTTTTCGCAAATTAATATTAATTCACAAAAATTAAAAATAGAAGAATTATTAAATTTATCTATTCAAACTTTAAATTCAAATGATAAGTTCCCAAAAGAAATTTTGCAGCAAATTAAAAATGAGAAAAAAAATATTGCTAAATATTTTGCTTTAGATGAAATTAGTTGAAAGTCTAAATATTTTACTTCACATAATAAATTTTTTTCCTTTCAATCAATTTCGGAATTACCTTTAGAATTACCCCCTTATTGAGCAAACAATTTTTTTAATTCTAATTCTAATGTAATTTGAAATATTCAAAAAATCGATGAAAAAGAGAAAAACAAAATCCTTAACAAAGCTCATACTATTTTAGATATTAATAGTGAAGATAAAACACAAAATATCATAGACAAGAAAAAAGGAGAATTTGAGCAAGAAGCTATCGAAAATGTTATAGACATAGCTGCAACAGGTCAAAATTTATTTTATTCTACTTTTTTATTTGTCAATAGTGCTAATTCAAAAGAAGATTTAATAAATTTAGAAAATCAAAATTCACATTTAGTTAAGAGTATTGGGGCTAAAATACATACTTTGAGATTTAAACAATTAGAGGCATATATAAATAGTTTTTTTAGACAAAAAGATACGCTAAAAGAATGAATTGAAATGCCGGCAAATAATATTGCATATGGCTTTCCATTTACAACAAGAGAATTTAATGATGGAAATTATAATGTATTAGGGACAAATTTTCATGATGGCACTCCATTATTTTTTGATCAATTTTTGCAACAAGATAGTAGAAAAAATTCAAACTTATTTATTTTAGGAACTTCTGGCTCTGGTAAAACTACTATTACAAAAAAATTAATTAGTTACAATCTTTCAATTGGTAATCATGTCATAATTTTAGATCCTCAAAATGAATATGCAAAATTGGGAAAATTATTTAATGCAAATATTATCCATTTAAACGGTAGTGGTCAAACAGTTTTTAATCCACTTCAAATTAGAAAAATATTTAATCCAAATGATAGTAAAGTTAAAAATACAAATTTAGAATTGTTATCTCTAAATATTTCAAAACTTGAAACATTTTTTAAAATTATTTTTCCTGAATTAAATCAAATAAGTTTTATGGCTTTAAAACAAGCAGTAGAAAAACTTTATGAAAAATTTGGATTTTATGAACTTAGTGATGATATTACCGAGTATGAAAATACATTTTATCCAACAATTGATGATTTAATCCAAGTTGTCAAAGAAGCTGAATTTGATTTTTTAACTAAACAAGAAAAAAATATTTTGTTAGCATCGCTAAAATCAGAATTTAATAAAAATAGTATTTTAGGAAAGATGTTTAATAATCATA
This sequence comes from Mesomycoplasma conjunctivae, assembly GCF_000026765.1. Classification (NCBI taxonomy): domain Bacteria; kingdom Bacillati; phylum Mycoplasmatota; order Mycoplasmoidales; family Metamycoplasmataceae; genus Mesomycoplasma; species Mesomycoplasma conjunctivae. Next base: position 390,460 of record NC_012806.1, read on the forward strand.
GCACTAATTATAATGCTACACAAAATTTCGCAATTTTTAATGTTGCTGCATTAATGCAATTAGACAAAAAAATTTATCAATCCGCATTTTTTCTAACTTTATCATTTATTCAAGGCGAAATTTCAGACTTTTATATGCAAGATAATAAAAAAATTATTTTAGTAGTAGATGAAGGACATAAATTTATTGATGAGTCTAATTTATTTGCTTTAAACTTTTTATTTGATACTGCCAAAACTATTAGAAAATATAATGGTGGATTAATTATTACAACACAAAATCCAGGTGATTTTGCTATAACAGGTGAAGCAGCACGTAAATCTGAAGCTATTATTGAAAATTGCCAATATTCAATATTTTTCAATCTTAAAAGTAAGGATATTGAAAAGATAGATAATTTATATAAAAATGTTGGTGGCTTAAGTGAGGATGAGAAAAATTTTATAAGTTTAGCTCAAATTGGAGATTTTCTTTTAACAGTTGATAGTGTTAATCGTTTTAAATTAAGTGCTTATTATAATGATGTTGAAAAATCTTATTTTTTTGATAAAGGAGACAAAGTAAATGGCTAAGAAAAATACTACAAAAAAAGAAACAAACAAAGCGACTTTGTGACTACATTATACAGATCCTAAAGAAGTTAAATTAATCAATAAGATTAAACAAGAATTAATAGAAAATGATAAAAATCCGACACGTGAATTTAAAAAATTCATAATTCAAAGCATTCAATCAGACTCCTTTGCCCAATCCTTTTTCTCAATTAGACAAGATATTTATTATTCTTTGAGAAAAGCGACCTTTGCCTCATTAACACCTTTTTATTTAAAACTAATCGAAATGCAAAAGGAAAGTTTTTTAAATGCACAATTGTTAAGTGAAAAAGTAGATTTTTTAATTAACTGAATTATTGACAAGCCTCAAAATTTTAACAAATTTGATGAACAACAATCACTAAAATTACTAAAAGAGATAAATATTTTCCAACAAAAAAGAATGGAAATTAATGCAAAACTTAGGGTGTTAAAATCTAAAAATAGAACAAGAAAAAAAGAGATTTTAGAATTCTATGAAAGATTCCTTGCTAGTGAAAAAATTAGTCAAAAAAATGGCGAGGATATTTATAATCAAGATGAAATTAAAAATGAAGGAGATGAAGATGAATACAAAAATTATTAAATTGATCTTACCTTTTTTCTCTTTTTCTACATTATTTTTTATGCCTTCTCTTATAAATAACATTCCCATTTATAATACTAATAGGAGAATTGATGAAAAATTTGCTCCAAAATCTCGTCATATTTCTGTTTCAAAAAATTACAATGTTAATGTTAATTTAGCTTATCAAGCTCCTAAAGCTAAAATCAAAATAAGTACTGAAGGTGATAATTCTTATGGAATTGGATGGCTAGGAGGATCTAATTTTGGAGTTAGTTATAATGATAAATCAACTGTCAAACAATTAAGTGCTGGTTGATTTTCAGATTATGAATGAAATTTACAACAAGGTTATTATCCTCTCTGAAAACGAAATTATGTTAAAAAAAATAATGGCTTTTATGATATCAATAGTGGCTCTGGTATAAGAGATGATTATGTTCATAATTTTAATGATATTAAATTTCAAAGAAGTCCAACACAAAATGAATCATTTAGTTTATTAAAAGTAACTCTTGATAACTGAGATATAAGTAGTGGTTTAAAAGAAGAATTTGCTAAGCAATTAAACAACCAAAATTGAAGTGATTTTACATTAACTGAATTTAAACTTAATTTTGCATACACAATAAGTGATGAACATATAGTGAGTGTAAAAACAACTATGTCTGCAACAGCGAAATTTCAGGAAAAAAGCTTACATGAAAATCAAGAAATTAATAAATTAAATTCTTACTTAAACAATATTAAAAATCAATTTAATACCAGGTTTAATGGCAAATTTATTATTCCTACAGATACTGGCTATGCTAATGGATTAAATGCTTTAGCTTCTAAGACCACTAATAAATCTAATAAAGAATATTTTCATGATTTAGTTAATAATTGATTCGACCCTATTAAAACACAAAATGATAACAATTATAAAGCTGAATTTTGATATACTACTAATTCAAAAAATGAACCATCAGAAGTTTTTATTAAATTTTATAATCCTATAGATAAAAGATATGAGCAATTCATTTTATCATCTAACATGAAAATAGAATGGCAACCTACCGAATTTTTAAAAAAACAATCTTTTAGTTCAAGACTTGAATTTATACCATCATATATTTATGATTATGATACCAAAACTAAAAGATTAGTCAGAATTCTAAGTCCAAAAAAAGAGATAAATGATGATGAAACTAAAAAATTAAAAGAAGAATCCGCTAGATCAAATAGTAGTCAATTATATGGCGGAAAATTTGAATATTTTGGAGATGTTGGAGTTGAGTTTTCTGCTAGTGATGATGAAAATGAAGTCTTATATATTAATGACAAACCTGTCGATGTGTTAAATAAACATTTTAGTACTATTTTAAAAGATTTGCGACTTGAAGATAAAGAAGAAGGAGCAATTAATACCTACAAAGTTGAAATAAAACAATTTAAAAGAGATTCAAAATCTAAAAACAATAGTGAAGTAGTAAAAACTTATACTGTGCACATTACAACTAAAAGTGTCAATAGTATTTTAGAAGGTAAATGGTTTGCATGAGATCCTAAAAATAATCCAAAACAAAAAGATTTAATTACTGAAAATCTTTTAGATAGTAAAGGTAATCCTATTTTAGATAATCAAGGAAATTCTGTTAAAAATCCAAACTTTGATCCTTATATTAATCCAACAACCGGTACTAAAAAACAATTGCTTTGAGTCACAAATAAATTTAATTGTTCATGGCAAAGATGCCAAACAGGAATAGAAGATGCAATTTTTTATCCTGATTCAAGTATTGCTCAATCAGGATTTATAGCTGAAGCTGCAGTTGTGGGCAAAGGTGTTAACTTATCGCTAAATACTAATATTAAAAATAGTAATACAGAAGTAAAACGTTATAGTGTTAATTTAGCCAATCAAAATAATTTTGAAATTCAAGAACATAATATTCCAGGACTAGCAACTAGTAAAAAAGGAACTAAAGAAGAAATTATTAATAATGAAAATAATTATTTTTCAACTAGTGGTTTGTGACTTTTTAGAGTTAGTCATGAAAAAGATCAACAAAGTTTTAAATTGTTTTTAATTGGTGAAAACAGCAATACTAGTTTATTCACTGATATAGTCCATAGCAATTATTACACTCCTTTTTGATCTTCATTAGCTGGCAAAAATCTTAAGGAATATTTGAAAAAAGAAAGAAAATTAAGTGAAAAAAATATTGATAGTCTATCTTATGAAAAAGTTTTATCATATTGAAAATCTTATATAGATTTCAAACTTAATAAAAATCAAATTCAAGATCCTAACTTAAGTGATTTGGCTAAAATAATTGATAAAAATTTAGAAGAGCAAATAGTAAATAACCAAATTGATTTAAAACAAAATCAAAAAATTAATTTACAAGTAGATATATCCGATTTTGTCTCTTCACTTAGTCAACAACAATTAGAAGCTTTAAAATTTGACAAAAATTCTAATTCAGCTCATCTAAATTTTAATGTTGAAAATTTATCTACAAATAGTGATAATAGTAAAGATCTAATTTTAGATTTAGATAAAAACCAATCTATACCATTAAATTTTAAATATAATTTTGAATACACAGGTATCAGAAATCAAGATGAAATAAAAAAACTAAAATCTACTAAAGAAGAAATTTTAGTCAAAGATTTTTTAGAGTCTGAAATTAAAAAAACAATAACTAAAAATCCTTTTTTATCAAGTGATCAATTATTAGAAAAAATAAATTATTTATCTAGTTCTATTACTGGTAGAGATGATGTGCAAACCATAATAAATTATCAAGGGTTAAGTGATTATCAAGTAGAATTAAAAACTAGTAATGAAGGTATTTTCTTTGATAAAAATAAATTTAAATTTAACTTAAAAGAAATTCAAGAAGAAGCTAAAAATAATTACAATCCTTTTTCAATTTTGCCAGATAATTTTACAATTAATTTAGCAGGAATTGACAATAATACGCAAGCTATTGATTATATAAAAAGTCAAATCCAAGAAGCTACAAATGGTAAATTAAAAGCTAATCAAGATTTTGATTTTGTGAGCCTACAACCACTAATTACCAATTCTACTATATTAAATCCTGAGGAAAATTTATCTAATTTAGATTTAGCTAATTCTATTAATTTAGGATTACAAAGTTTAAAACAACCTGGTTTTGCTAACATAAAAATTATTAATACTGTGGCTAATACACAAAAACCCAATATAACAGATTTATCTAAAATTAAGTTAGATCCTATTATTCTAAAAACAAATAAAGAAAGTGAAATTTCGGAAGAATTAATTCAACAATTAAACCAACAATTAGTCAAATTTGATTTAAATGTTCAAGACTATTTAACTGCTAACAATTTTAATCTTGCTTTAGAAAAAATCCAAAATAATAAAGTCAGTGACATAGAATTAGAACCTGCTAATTTTTTAACTAATAATAAATTAAAAATTAAAGTAGAAAATTTAGACTTTAATAATTTAATTAGCGACTTAGATATAAAAAAAGATGTAATAGAAAAAAGAAATGAAAGCATTACTTGAATTATTCCAGCAATTTTAATTCCAATTATTATTATCTCTGTTGCAATATTTTTTATATTTAGAAAAAAATTCAAAACATTTAAAAAATAAATAAAAAATTACTCTTCATAATTTATAACCGATCAAAAAACTTTTTATTTTTGCAAAAATAATATAAAATATGAATGAGTTGTTTTTTAAACATGTATTGCTTTGGTAGGTGTTCTCTGCTGCTCAAAAAAGAACAATATTAACTTTACAGTTGTAGTTTAAGCAAAAAAACTGTAAAACCACCTTTTTTAGGTGGTTTTTTTATTTAATTTTATAAATTTTTATTACATTTTCATTTTTCTTGTCTTAGATTTAGCTTTTAATTCTTCAACATATTTGTTGTATGACTCTTCTTTTTCCATAAACAATTCAAATTCTTTTTTTAACCAATTAAAATTGAATAAAGGTTGTCCATCTCAGTTTGTATGCATTGATTTAAATTGTTCAAAATCTAAACCTAACATAGAAATTTTATCAAATTCATCATGTGCAAACTTTAAATCATTTCGCCTTATTTTAGAAGCAGCAAAAGCAAAAGAGTTTATCACACCTACATCATAAATGCCAATAGGTCTAGCAGCTATTTTTTTACCTTGATTAAATAATGAATTGTGCTCAAGAATAATATCTTTGGTAGTTTTCCCTTTTTCTATTAATTGGTTGTTCTTTATTCATCTTGCTAGAGGTTCTATTACCATTTCATCATCATAATCTCGCTTAGCTTTTTTGAGAGCTTTTGAGACAATTTCTATACCTTCTAAATTTTTACTATTTTTTATATTTTCTACATAATTTGTTCAAGTTTGGATTTCCGAACTAGATAATTTGCTCTTTTTTAATAGATACTCCAAATCACTATCTAAATGTTCATCAGAAGCATATAACAAATCTGATTTAATTATATTTTTATCTATATCATAACTTACATCACTTAAAGCAATATATGGTGGGATTTTTTTTATTAATTCATCTATTTTTTCAAATATTCTTAAGACATCTTCATATGAGAGTTGAGTTGTTTTTGTAAACTTTAATTTTTTGTTGTTGTGAATTAAATCATCATAATCTAATTCTTGAATTCTAAATAATTGTGAACAATCTAAATATGAATCATTCTTGAAAAGAGCATTACGATTCTTGCTTTTTTTAATTAAAATTTCACCATCTTTAGGGTCTTTAAGTTGACCATTTTCATCTATTGCTGTTCTTGATTTGATATAAAATAATTCAAGACCATCCATGTTATGAATTATAATAACAGGATGACTGTCTATATCTTGTCCTAATGTATCAAAAGTTATTGATTTTATCGGCATAAAAGGTTTAAATTTTGTTTCCATAACTCTCCATTTTATAAATTTTTATTACATTTTCATTTTTCTTGTCTTAGATTTAGCTTTTAATTCTTCAACATATTTGTTGTATGACTCTTCTTTTTCCATAAACAATTTAAATTCTTGCTCTAGCCAATTAAAATTGAATAAAGGTTGTCCATCTCAGCTTGTATGCATTGATTTAAATTGTTCAAAATCTAAACCTAATATAGAAATTTTATCAAATTCATCATGTGCAAACTTTAAATCATTTTTCTTAATTTTACAATCAGCAAAAGCAAAATAGTTTATCACTCCTACATCATAAATACCAATAGGTCTAGCAGCTATTTTTTTACCTTGATTAAATAATGAATTGTGTTCAAGAATAATATCTTTGGTAGTTTTACCTTTTTCTATTAATTTGTTTTTCTCTATTCAATCAGCTAGAGGCTCTACTACCATTTCACCATTATAATCTCGCTTAGCTTTTTTGAGAGCTTTTGAGACAATTTCTATGCCTTCTAAATTTTTACTATTTTTTATATTTTGTACATAATTTGTTCAAGTTTGGATTTCTGAACTAGATAATTTGTTATTTTCTAATAGATACTTCAAATCGCCATCTAAATGTTTGTTGGAAGCATATAGTAAATCTGATTGAATTTTATTTGTATTTCGATCATAACTTACATCACTTAAAGCAATATATGGTGGGATTTTTTTTATTAATTCATCTATTTTGTCAAATATTCTTAAGACATCTTCATATGAGAGTTGAGTTGTTTTTGTAAATTGTAATTTTTTGTTGTTGTGAATTAAATCATCATAATCTAATTCTTGAATTCTAAATAATTGTGAACAATCTAAATATGAATCATTCTTGAAAAGAGCATTACGATTCTTGCTTTTTTTAATTAAAATTTCACCTTCTGTAGGTTTTTTAAGTTGGCCATTTTCATCTATTGCTGTTCTTGATTTGATATAAAATAATTCAAGACCATCCATGTTATGAATTATAATAACAGGATGACTGTCTATATCTTGTCCTAATGTATCAAAAGTTATTGATTTTATTGGCATAAAAGGTTTAAATTTTGTTTCCATAACTCTCCATTTTATAAATTTTGTTAATAATCTTTTAATATTTTTTCTAAAATAAGTGTTAATAATTGCCCTTATTCATCGCTATCACCATTTCATTCTTGTTCGACAAAAAGTCCTTGACGAGGGATAAAAATAAAGTCAAGAATACCTGTTGGACCACTTCGATTTTTGGCAATTCGCAATTGTGTTGGCGAGTCATCGCTTATTTCTTCGCTACCTTTTTGTTTATTGTAGTAATCAGCTCGATATAAAAAGGCGACAATATCGGCGTCTTGTTCGATAGCTCCCGATTCACGTAAATCAGAGAGCATTGGCAATTTATCCTCACGTTTTTCAACACTTCTTGATAGTTGTGAAAGTGCAATGATGGGCACATTGACATCACGAGCTAGTTGTTTGAGCTTTCTAGAAATGATTGAAACTTCGACTTGTCTAGAATCACTTCTTTGTTTTTGGCTTGAATTGATTAATTGCAGATAGTCTAAAATAATTAAATCAAATTTTTCATTATTTTTAAAACGTTTTCAAACTTGTCAATAAATATCGTCGATATTTATTGAACCTGAATCATTGATGAGCATTTGATAATTAGCAATTTGGTGATTAATAGCACTTGTAATAATTTCAAATTGTTCCTCTTTTAAATATTTTGGTGTTTTAAATAAACTAGAGTCGATGTTGGTCTCAAGCGATAAAATTCTTGTAACTAAATCTTTATCAGACATTTCCAATGAGAAAAATAAAACTGATTTTTTATTAGCACAAACATTTCTTGCAATGTTGAGGGCAAAAGCGGTTTTACCCACTGAAGGACGGGCAGCCAAAATTATTAGCTCACCAGGCTGTAACCCAGAAGTGGTATTATCAATATTTGTATATCCGGTAGATAAACCTTTGAAAGAATCGCGATTGCGATTTTGAACTAAATAATCTAGGATTTCGCTAGAAACACTTGAGACACTGGTGAAATTATCACTAGTGTTGGCGTAATTAATTTGGTTAATTTGTGATTGCAAATGGGAGCTCAACTCAGAGCTTGAAAGTGTTGAATTATCTATATTTTTCAAGCTTTCTTCAAGTAATTTTTTCAAATTACGCAAAGCTGTCTTCTCAGTTACAATTTTGATATATTGCTCAATTGTATTGTCAAAGACTAAAAAAGATTTTGATAAATTAGCAATTGTGGGAAGGCCACCAATTAATTCTAATTTTCCATAGCTTCTAAGATGCTCAATTAAAAGTTCGACACTAAAAGAACCATTATTATTCATCAATTTCTTGATTGCAAGAAAGATAATTGATAATTGCTTATCACTAAAATCTTCTTCACTTAACAAATTAATATAGCGGTGAACCTTATCTGGTCGACGCAAAAAATATGTAAGGATGATTCTTTCAATATCTGGAGCGTTATAACGATGGTTACTCATCTTTAAAGGTTTAAATTTTGTTTCCATAACTCTCCGTTTTATAAATTTTTATTACATTTTCATTTTTCTTGCCTTAGATTTAGCTTTTAATTCTTCAATACGTTTGTTGTATAACTCTTCTTTTTCCATAAACAATTCAAATTCTTTTTCTAACCAACGAAAATCAAACAAAGGTTGTCCATCTCAGTTTGTATGCATTGATTTAAATTGTTTAAAACCTAAACCTAATCTAGAAATTTGGCTAAACTCTCAACGTGCAAACTTTAAATCATTTTTCTCAATTTTAGAAGCAGCAAAAGCAAAAGAGTTTATCACAGCTACATCATAAATACCAATAGGTCTAGCAGCTATTTTTTTTCCTTGATTAAATAATGAATTGTGTTCAAGAATAATATCCTTGGTAGTTTTCCCTTTTTCTATTAATTGGTTTTCCTCTATTCATCTTGCTAGAGGTTGTGTTACCATTTCATCATCATAATCCCATATAGCTTTTTCAAGAGCTTTTGAGACAATTTCTACACCTTCTAAATTTTTACTATTTTTTATATTTTCTACATAATTAGTTCAAGTTTGGATTTCTGAACTAGATAATTTCTTAGTTTTAAACAAAAAACGTAAATCTTCATTTAAATGTTTGTCGGAAGCATATAACAAATCTGATTGAATTTTATTTGTATTTCGATCATAACTCACATCACTTAAAGCAATATATGGTGGGATTTTTTCTATTAATTGACCTATTTTTTCAAATATCCTTAAGACATCTTCATATGAGAGTTGAGTTGTTTTTGTAAATTGTAATTTTTTGTTGTTGTGAATTAAATCATCATAATCTAATTCTTGAATTCTAAATAATTGTGAGCAATCTAAATATGAATCATTCTTGAAAAGAGCATTACGATTCTTGCTTTTTTTAATTAAAATTTCACCTTCTGTAGGTTTTTTAAGTTGGCCATTTTCATCTATTGCTGTTCTTGATTTGATATAAAATAATTCAAGACCATCCATGTTATGAATTATAATAACAGGATGACTGTCTATATCTTGTCCTAATGTATCAAAAGTTATTGATTTTATCGGCATAAAAGGTTTAAATTTTGTTTCCATAACTCTCCATTTTATAAAATTTATTGATAATTTTGTTAATAATCTTTTAATATTTTTTCTAAAATAAGTGTTAATAATTGACTTTTATTTAAATTTTGTGCTTTAGCTATTTTTATTAATTTTCTCTCATATTCTATTGGTATAAAAAAACCAATTGTTTTCTTTTGTAACATTTTTTTGCTTAAAATAGAATCTAAAAATGATTCTTCTTTATTAGATTCTTTGAGCTGATATTTACGTGTATCTTTACTTTCTTGTGATTCTTCTTTATTTGTGTTTAAAAAATCAATTAAATTGATTGAATTTTCTTGTTTTCCCATATTATTTGTCCTTAATATTAAATTCTAATAAATTAACTAAATTTTCATAAGCTTGAGATAACTTGTTTTTACTAGTTAAATAAACTGGTAATTTTTTTAAAGATATTGAGTTGATTCCTGATATAGAATTGGGAATGGAAATTAAACAAAGTCCAGGTTCAGGTAGTTTTTTTGCTTGCTCTCTTATCATTTTTTCTACTTTACTTCTAGCATTGGTTTTAGTTCCTACCATAGCTTTTATTTTTAATTTAGGATTTCCTTTTTTAGCTTTTTCTATATAATCATTCATTTCTACCATCCCTCTAATACCATAAAATTCAAGTGTAAAAGGTATTATTACTTCATCAGATGCCAACAACACTGAAAATGTATTAGATGATTTAGCAGGTTCTGTGTCAAATAAAATGTAATCATATTGATGTAATTTTTTTATTTCATTTATTATTTCACTTAAACGTTTAAATGGATCTTGATTTATTATTCTTTGAACCATCTCGCTATCATGTGTGTTTCATTTTTTACCAGATGGTATTACATCTATATTTTCATAAACATTTGTAATAGCATCAGAAATATTAGCATTTTCAAAAACTAAATTATATAACCCTATTTTTTCTGCTGTATTTTGTTTACCAAAACTAGATAAAACACTATTTTGATTGTCTGAGTCAATAATTAAAATTTTTTTACCTTTTTTAGATAATACAGCAACATAGTTAGTTGTTAAAGAAGTTTTTAAAACACCTCCCTTGTTATTTGCAAAAGCTATAGTTTTCATTTACTAATTTCCATTCTTTTTAAATATGTTTTTATTTAATCTTTTTTTATTTTTATTAGCAATTTAATAATTTTTTATTTTAATATTTATTAGTAATTTATTTTTTATTTTATTTATATTTTTTAATAATTATATATTATTTTTTTGATAGCAAATAATTTTTAATTGCCTTTTTGCTTATTTTTATTAGTAATTTATTTTTATTTTATTATTAGTTTTTTTAATATTTATATTTTATATACTAAAATTTTTTTATTATTTTAAAATAACTTTATTATGTTTTATTAATAATTTTAAATAATTTTTTTCAAATTATAATTATAAAACCAAAACATTAAATCTATTTTATAAAAAATTATTAAAAATAAAATCAAGGTTAAATTATGGAAATTACTAGTTTAATTCAAACATATAAAGAAAATGGTATTTTTTTTACAAAAGAACAAAAAAATAGATATATTCAAAAATTAAAACAAATAATTGAATTGGAAGAAAACAAATTTAGAGACTCATATTCAGTTAGGCCAGATGTTTACTCACATGGTCAAATTAAAAGAAAAATAATAACAGACTATGGAGCTATCTGAGTTTATGTATATAGATACTACAAGTGAGTGGCAAAAATAGACGACTATGGTGAAGTAAATGGTAGAAAAAAAGATGTTTTTTACTCAGATTTTTTTACTAATTTAGTCTCTAAAGGAAAAAATATTGTTAATAACTTAAAAGAAAAAGTAATACAGCTTTCATTAGAAGTCAAACAAACAGAGTCAATAGCTCGACTATTAGGCAAAGTAATTTCTGCTAGCTCTATTAATCTAATACTAAGAGAACTAGAGATAAACTCCAATTTAACTGTACAAGACTTTTCAAGTTTAGCTAAAGATCAAGATACTATTTACATGGCTGTTGATGATGCCTTTAATAAAGTGAGATATGGTACTAAAACACCAATTTCAACTTGCACTAGAATGATGGTTTTATACTTATTAGATGATAAGAAAAAAATTGTTGGTAAAACAAATATTTTAGAAATTAAGAAGATAAGAGAAATTAAAAATAAACCAACTGTTTTAGCTCAAATTGTTTTAAAAACAATTCAAAATGTATATAAGAAAAAATTAAAAATTATTATTTTTGGTGATGGCGCTAAATGGATAAAAAATTTAGCTAAATCTTTAAATGCTAAATATATTTTGGATAAATATCATCTAGTTAAAAAAGCATCTGATTTAGTTTCTTTCAAGAACAACAACAGCTTAAATAAAAAATTATTTTCTATTAATAACCAACCTAAAATTTATTGGATCTTAAAAGATTTACTAGAAAAGCAAAGTTTATTTGAAGTTATTTTTTTTATGCAAACCATCCAAAAAAATTTAAAAGAATTTTGAAAAAACAACCTTTATGATTCAACTAGAATTTTGAAAAAAATTAACGAAATAGGCAAGTTTATTCACTATATAAAATTCAATTATGAAGCAATACAAAATGTTTATTCAAACCTAAATACCGGTTCCAATACAGAATCATTAATGGCTCATTTAATCAAAAAAAGTACTAAATTTAAACGAGTAATTTTTAGTGAAAAACGATTTAAAAACAACCTAGTTATTCATCATTTTGTACAGGATGTTAACCTATTTTTGATTTAATTTTTTTAATTTTGCCTAACCTGAAAAAAGAGGTGTTTTTTTACCTACTTGCTAAAATTAGCAAGTAAAATTATTACTATATAATAGTAATAAAAGTCAAAAAAAATGCCAAATTTGCTAAATTTAGCAAGTCACTTGCTAGAACTTGCTATTTTTTACAAACTATAAGTTTGTAAGGCTTACCTTTTCGTCAGAAAAAAATGGGTACGCCGGCTTCTTTAAATAATTAGCAAAAACTTCTTTTTGCAATAAAAAAATTTTTTTAATCATGCAAAATATTTTTTTGTGGTATCATTTTGGTAAAGAGGCATTGCTCACAAATTTTGTTTGCTCCTAAAATGTTTAAAAAACAAGAAAATTGTTTCTTTTTAACAAAAAAATGGTATAATTCCTAAAGTTATGCCATCATAGCTCAGTCGGTAGAGCACATCCATGGTAAGGATGGGGTCGCAGGTTCGATTCCTGTTGTTGGCACCATATCATAATTGACCATAAAAGATGCTTATTTTATAATTAGCATCTTTTTTATCAAAAAAAATCAAGGAGTTAACAAAATGTCTAAAACTACAATAAGTCCGGAACAACGAGAAGAAATTTGAAAAAAATATTTTGGTAATGAAAAAAGCGGAAAAGATTTTGCAGGTAGGAATTTTAAAAAAAACCAACAAACTTGAAATATAGATCATATAATTCCAAAGGCGCTTGATGACAAAATAGATTGGCAAGGTTTGGGAATTGAAATAAAAGACTTAGAAAATTTACAACCCGTTCATAAAAACACAAATAAAGAAAAAAAGGATAAAACTACCTTTGAAATTAAAACAAGCAGTAAGAAGAAAGAATTTACAATTTTTTTTAATACTAAGTTTAAAGAAGAAAAACAAAAAGATATGAATGCTTTTTTACTAAAAGTAGCAGAACTAGACTTTAATACAGCACCTGGTAATGAACATTGAGAAAAAATTGATAACTACTTTTTATTTGATAAAAAAGCAGAAGACAAAAGCGAAAAATCAACAACCACACTTAAAAATTATTTTGATTCAATTATGAAGATAGAAAATGAATCAATTTTTGAACACCACTATATAAGTTTAAATTTTTTAGATTCTAATTTTTTTAAAACTTTTCAGCAAATTAATTTAATTTTCAAAGAGAAAAAAAATAATTTTAATTATAATTTTTACAAAGTTGCAGAAAATGATAAATTATTTTTTACCTTCTCATTACCCATGCTAAAAATTGAAGAAATTTTTAAAATACTATATAAAATTCATGATATTGATAAAACTAATAATTCTATAATTAAATTTTTTCTATGAAGTTTTAAATGCAAAAATAAACAAGATTTTTTAGATTTCCAAATCAAAGACTTTAATAACCAACTAGAAGAGTTTTCAAGGTGAGATTTCAAAGATGAACCTAAGCACTCATATGTGGTTGACCAACATTTTTATAATTTATTAAGCAATGAAGCTAAATTTGATAAAATTAATGATCAGTGATATAAATTCAACCTTGAAAGTGAAGCAAGTAATTTAGAGAATAAATAATGAAAAAAGCAAAAATTTTGTTTGTAGGTGACATTTTTGGTCAGCCAGGGATTAACTTTTTTGAAAAAGAGTTAGCACGTCTTAAAAAAGAACACAATTTTGATTTAGTAATTGTTCAAGCTGAAAACATCACTGGTAGAAAAGGTCTTAATAAATCTGATTATCAATATTTACAAAAAGTTGGAGTTGATGTTTTTACTATTGGTAATCATGTCTGATTTAATCCAGAAATTAACCTCTTTATTAATAATAAAGATATCGTTAGACCTTTAAATATTGCTCAACATTATCAAGGACATGGTACCACCGTGATTGAAAAAAATGGCAAAACTTTTCGTGTTACCAGTTTGTTAGGAATTACCTTTAATAAACTAAATAAGCCTTGACAAGAAGAAGAGGCGGATAATTTTTTTGATGCAATTGACAAAGTTGTCTACCAAGATGAATCAGATTTTCATATTGTTGATTTTCATGCAGAGACTACCAGCGAAAAAAATATTTTAGGAATTTACTTAAATGGTAAAGTCTCAGCGGTAGTAGGAACTCACACCCATGTGCAAACAAGCGATGCAAGAGTGATGTCGCATGGAACACTTTTCATTACAGATGTTGGCATGACAGGTCCTAGTAATGATGCAATCGGAGTTAAATTTTTAGATGTTTATAAAAAAATGCGTTATGCAAAAAACTCCAAATTTACTACATCTAAAAATAAATGTCAATTTAATGCTGTTATTTTAGAATTATCCAATCCTATGAGTCAGCAAAAAATTACACCAATTTATTCCTACGAGGAATAATATTTTTTTAAAAGTGTTTAAAAATAAAGTTAAAAATTTTAAAAAAGAAAAAATGTTTTTTTATTTTTTAAAATAAGATATAATACATTTTAGCCGTAACCTTTTATACAATGTCCATTAATAGCTAACTTTTTTTATAAAAAGATAGATTATGATGGAGTAAATAAAATATGGAATTTTTATCAAAGAAATTATCAATAGCTGAATCGGTAGGAAAAGGTCATCCAGACAAAATTTGTGATCAAATTAGTGACGCTATTTTAGATAATATTTTAAAGCAAGACTCAAATGCTAGGGTCGCAATTGAAACTATGGCATCTAATAGATTAATTATTATTGCCGGTGAAATTAAAACACATTCATATGTAGATTTTGTTCAAATTGCTTGAAATATAGTAAAATCTCTTGGCTACAGCGAAAATGATTTTACAATTATTTCAAATGTTAATTCACAGAGTGCCGATATTGCTCAAGGTGTTGACAAAGAGAGTGGGCTTATAGGAGCTGGTGATCAAGGAATTGTTTATGGTTATGCCTCTAAAGAAACAACTTCTTATATGCCACTTGCTCATACAATAGCTCATGAACTATTAAAATTAGCAGAAAAACTACGTGTCAGCGGTGATTTTCTCTGAGCAAAAGCTGATATGAAATCACAAGTAGAAATTGATTTTAGTAATCAAAAACCTAAAATCAATAAAATTATTATGTCGGTTCAACACGATGCTAATTATGATCATCAACTTTTTGTTAGCTTCATAAAAGAGAAAATTATGAAAAAAGTAGCAGTTAGTTTTGGACTAAATACAGATTTTGAAACCCTTATTAACACAACTGGTAAATTTGTCATTGGTGGTCCAATAGGCGATACTGGCTTAACTGGTAGAAAAATTATTATTGATTCTTATGGTGATCGTGCACATCATGGTGGTGGTGCTTTTAGTGGTAAAGATTATACCAAAGTTGATCGCTCGGGAGCATACGCTGCGCGCTGAGTTGCTAAAAATTTAGTAGCTGCGGGTGTAGCTGATGAAATTGAGGTACAACTATCTTATGCAATTGGTCTACCAGAGCCAACATCTATTGCTATTAGTCAATCAGGAGAACGCCTCTTTGAAGAATCAAAACTTATTGATGTTGTCAAAAAAGTATTTAATTTGAGTGTAGTAAATGTTATTAATGAGTTAGGACTTAAAGCTCCTATTTACCAACAAACCGCTACATATGGACACTTTGGAAGAGATGATTTAAACTTACCTTGAGAGAGCTTAAATAAGGTAGACAAAATAAAACAATTATTAAATATAAAATAATAATTTAAATTAAAAAAATGGAAAAAATTAATTATCCATTTTTTTTTAATTTTTGCTATAAATTTATAGCTTTTTCGAGAATAAATATTTATTTTTGAGCTTTGCTAAAAATGAAAAAATTTTTCAAAAATAATAATGATTTTCCAAAATATAAAGCTTTAAATATGGTAGAATTATATTTTAATAATATTTTAGTTGAGTAAGTGAGCAAAAATGAGTTTTTGAAAAAAAATATTAAAATTTAAAGAGAAAGATCATCAATCAAAAAACAAAGATCTAGTCAACAATGCTACAAATGAGGCTTCTGATATGCTTGAAAAACATGAGAACAAAACTACCAATAATGAAGCTGAGAGTCAAGTAGAAGACAGTATAGATTTTGATGATTTTATTTTTGAAGATCATGACGCTTTCAATTCTAATAATTTATCAAAAAGCGAAGACGAGATAATTCTAGAGGATTCAGATTTAGGACTAAATGATAATAAAGATATTATCAAACCTGAGAATATCGATTCTTATAATTGAGAATTAGATAAAAAAAATAAGAAAAAAAAATTTAATTTTTGAAATAAAATTAAGCATGACAACAAAGAAATAAAGATAGAACTTGATAAAACAGAGCAAGAATTTGTTGAAAAAATTTCCAAAATTAAATCCATTGATTCTCTAAGTGAAATTGATGATAACATGGACTATCGTACTAAAATTAATGTCTGATCTAATAATTTTAAGGTTTTAAATCAAGATATTTTATCAAATTTAGAAATATCTAATAAAAATCCTAAACCAAATACCTTAGAAACTTTTTGAAATAAAATGTCTTTTTTATCCCAATCTGTTTATAAAACAATTGTTATTCTTATGGTTTCATTAATATGGTTTGTGTTTTGATCAGCAATTGGTGGATTTGAAAAGTATAGCATTTGACAATATAGTGTATATATTTTGTCATTAGTTGGATTTTTATTTATTGTAGAAATTGCCATTTACATAAATAATGTTAAAAATAAAGGTCACTCAAACCGTCTTATAAATTATTACTTGGCAAATGGTGTTTTTACATTATTAAATTATCTAATTCGTATTTTATTTCTTTTTACACCGTTTTTTGTCAATAAGTTTATTCAAATTGAAAGCACTGATCCTGGAGTTAACCAACTTATTGGAAAATTATCGGTAGCAACTAGTGCACCATCACTATCACTATTTTTTGCTTCTATATTTTATGTTCCAGTACATTGAAACCAAATTTTTCGCAAGGTTATAATTAGCACCGGAATTATCCATATCTTTTCACATCTGTATTTATTGAAAAACTACAAAAATAATCCTAGCGAAATAGTTTACCAAAGACTTCGTGACAACTGAGTAAGATTACGAAAAGTCTACCACAAACCTTTAGGAATCGGATATCATCCAGAATTTATTAGGGTAATGAGTGAAATAAAATCCAATTTACATTTGAGCATTGAAGATCAAAAACAGCTATTAAATTCAATTAAAAAAGTAATCATTGAAGATTTAAGAAAATAAAAAACATGACAGTTTTGAAACTATCATGTTTTTTATTTTACTTTCGAAAATTGTTCATATTTGTTCTTTTTTATACTCTTTTTTTCCTTTAATTTTAAAATAATTGTAAATTCTCCTTTAGGAGCACTCAAATTATTCAAAATTTTATCTGGAGTACCACGGTAATATTTTTGATAAATTTTAGTAATTTCTTTGATTAAAAAGATATCAATTTCTTCCCCATAGAGATCCCTGATAATTTCTAAAGTATAAACAAGTTTAAAAGGTGAAATATAAAAAATATAACTTACTTTAGGATCTAAAAGGCTAATTTGTTTAATAATTTGTTGTTTTTTTGAATCTAAAAAACCACCAAAATAAAAGCTCCCTTTATATCCTGAGAGTGCAAATGCGCTTATTAATGCATTTGCGCCTGGAATTATGTCTACCTCAATATCATTTTCATGAGCTCAATTAACCAAAATTTGCCCTGGATCGCTAATAGTTGGTACACCGGCATCACTTATTAGGCAAATTTGTAAACCTTGGTTTAAGTAGTTATCTATTAAATCAAGCATTTTGTATTCATTAAATTTATGGTAAGAAATTAATTTTTTATTATTGATTTGATAGTGATTAAGCAGTTTTTGGGATACTCTTGTATCCTCACATAAAATAATATCACTATCTCTGAGAGTATCAAGAGCTCGAAGTGAGATGTCTTTTAAATTGCCAATTGGAGTAGAGACTAGTGTGATTTTTTTAGTCATAAAATTTGCTAAAAACTTCGTATATTTTAACAAGAAATGCTTGTTTTTGTAAGTTAAAATTTTGATATGTCTCTAAGGAATTTAAAAGATTTTGAATATGATCATTTATTATAACACTTAATTGACGATCGAAAATGTGTTTTTTAGTTTTTTTAATTGCTATTTTAATGTTATTTGGTAGTTGAGGATAACTAACACCAATAAAAGCGTTGAAGAAATATTGTAATACTTTCAAAAGAAAAAAGGCATTTTCTTTTTCTAATAAGCTATTCAACTCTAAAATAAAATTGTTATAGTTGGTTGAAAATTCAGATAATATTTCTTCAAAACGCGCTAAAATTGTTGGTGTACAAAGGTTAATAAATTCTTCTATTTGTTGCTCATTAGAAAAAATTTGAGCAAATAGCCAATTATACTCATTTTTTTGTTTTTTTTCTAAAATTTGAAACAAAATTTTTCTAAATTCATAATTAGAAAAATAAAAAATTTGACTTCGAGAACAAATGGTTGACAACACTTTTTCCTTTTTTTGTGCACTAAAAATAAAATAAGTATCCTGTGGTGGCTCTTCAATTATTTTTAGCAATGAATTTAACAAGCTAGGATGTCCTTGATCAACACTTTTAATGATCACAAAACGCAAATTTGAAGCTCCTACATTGCTAAAATATAGTTGGTTAATTTCTTCAAGAAAATCAGTTCGTGAAGTTTTATCTAATTGAATATCGAAAGTAATAATTTTTGCTTTATTGTCAAATTTCTCTAATAAAAATTTGATTTTTTCATCAATTACCTCACGATACCTACTTACTAAAAGCACAGAGTGGACAAAATGTTTGTGTGTCAAGCTATTTGTAATAAATTGTTCTCAAATACCCATATTAACCCGCTAAAAATTTTTCAAAAACATTAATTACATTTGCTAAAACTTCTTCTGGTTGGTTATTGCCACTTATTTTAAAAAAGTTATTAGGTCTTTGTTTTGCTACAAAATTAAAGCCCTCAATTACTCTTAGATAAAACTGGCGTCCACGAATTTCTAGACGATCACGTTTGTGATTGATAATTTGTGACATTCGCTCAAAAGCAACTTTTGGCTCTACATCAATAAAAAATGTAATATCAGGTTTTGTGTTGTTGCTTATTAAATTATTTACCATAGAAACTAATTGTTCTCCTAGTTGCAAACCAAAACCCTGATAAGCTATTGATGAGTCAATATAGCGATCGCAAAGGATAATTTTGTTTTCTTTTAAGGCCGGTCAAATTAATTTTTCTAAGTGCATACGCCGCGATGTAGCCATTAAAAGCATTTCTGAATATGGAGAAATATCATGATTGCGATCTAAAGCAATTTCACGCACTTTTTCTGCTTCAACAACTCCTGTACCTCCTGGCTCGCGAGTAACAATAATTTCACGAGTAGGGAATTTTTTTTGGAGATATTTAGCAAAAAGATTTAAAACTGTGGTTTTCCCACAACCATCAATTCCTTCAAATGTAATAAACATAGTTATTTTTCCGTTTCTCTGCGATTTTTTAGTGCTTGTTGTAATGTAATTTTATCAAGGTAGTCGATATTTGCGCCAAAAGGAATCCCCGTTGCTAACTGACTGATTTTAAGATTTGCAACTACCTCATGTTTAGTGATATAACTTGTAACTATCAAACCATCAAGTGTAGATGAAATTCCCAAAATTAGTTCGCTATCGTTGTTTGCCATAATTTTTAGTTGATTAATCTTGTCATCAAGCGCGCTTAAATTTTTGATATTAAAATCACCAAGAACAAAATAGCGACCTTTGTACTCACCACTATTTTCAAACTTGGCAACAATGTCAGAATTTTCAACAACTAAAATTTTGTTTTCCCGTTGGTCATCTAGACAAATAGAACACAGTCTATTTCTACTTACAAAATTACATTGGCGACAATGCTGAAAATTTTTCTTTAAATTATACAATTCTTCAATAAAAGTATTGATATCATCAATAGGAGCGTCTAATAAAAAATGTAAAATTTTTTCCGATTGTTTTTTTCCAACTCCAGGTAAGATCTTGATTTTTTTAGCCAATTCTTCAAAATCATTACCATACATATTTTACATTCCTGATTGATTTGGCATTATTTTTTCATTTTCTTGATTAATTTTTTCAAGTGCCTCATTTAGTGTAATCAAAATTAAATCTTCAAGTGTTTCAATATCTTCTGGATCGGCTAAAACAGGGTGGATGGAAATCTTTTTTACTTCATAACCGCCTGAAATTACAAGTGAAATACCTTGTTTTTCAAATGTAAAATCAGTATTTTTTAAATTATTTTTTTTATTATCAATCTCTTTTTGCATTTTTCGAGCTTGATTTAAGAGGTCTTGCATATTCATAATTAAACTCCTTTAAAATCATTTTAATATTATATTATAAAAATTATTTTTGTTAACCAAAGATCATTTTGTCTAAATCTTCTTTATTGACAATTTTTTTCTTTGGTTGAGGAAGAGGTTTTACTGTAAACTCTATTTTAGATTGTTTATAGTAGTCAATTTGTTGCTTTGCTTGTTCAATCATATTTTTGCTAATGGCAAAAATATGAATTATATCACCAAAAATTTTTTCTAAATATTCTTGTAATTTACTATTGTTTTGTACAAGATCTAATATCTCACTATCAAAACTTTTGTCTTTTGAGCCTAGCAAAATAAAACTGTTATCAAAAGCTAAAATTTTTGATTGCTTGATAATTCTGATGATATCGATATATTCATCATCATATTCATAAGTTGAAATACCTTGATTTCACTTTTGTTGTACATCTTTTGAACTATCTTTATTTTGGCTAACAAAATCGCGAGTTAGGAAAATCAAATTGACAACCTCATCAACACTTAGATAGTCTTTTAGATGTGAATCTAAAGCATTATTGGTCAAATTTTGTTCCAAAATTGGGCTTGAATTGTGCTCAATTTGCTCCTCCTGTGCTAAATATGATAGATTATTTTCCATCACTTGTTCATTAAAATGCTCATCTATTGTCTCTATTAGCGATTGACTATCATTATTTGCAATTGTGGTTTCTGGGCTTGGGTAGCCCTCTTTTTGGCCATCAAAATTAGCAATTTCTTGTGATTTTTTTAAGGTACTAATTTTTGGTTTATCACTTTGCTGTGGGGTAGGAATTTGTACACTTATATTAGATTTTCAACTCTGTGATTGAAAGGGATTTTCATCTTTTGGACGCTGAAAATTAATTTTAATTTTTTGGTTGTCAAATTCTTGTTTATCGTTTGTAATTATAGTGTTTTCAGCAATTTTGCTTGGCAAATAACTAACAGGATTTGCATAGCTTTCAACAGTGCGGCTCTCTTCTTTTTTGGCAATAATTTTAATTACCATCATTTCTAAAAAACTATTGCTATTGTCACTATAAATTAATTTTTCAATTGTCTCGAAAATAATTTGCTGCAATTTATAAGCAAATGCTTTGTCAATTTTAATTTTATCTAAAATTTCAATATCACTATTAGATAATAAATCTGTTGAATGAGCGATGTTGTAAATTAGTCAATTTTTAATTAAATTTAAAATTGAGTTTAAAAATAGTTTGGTTTGTTTGCCTTGTTCAAAAATTTGCTTTAAAATTGCAAGTGATTCTTTGATATCTTCGGCATACAAGCTATTAATAAATTCAACAATTTTTTCATTCGAAGTTAGCCCAAAAAGAGTCTCAACATCACTTAAGTTGAGTTTACCATTGCCAAAAGTAGAGACTTGCTCGAGAATTGAAAGTGCATCACGAAGACTACCTTCACTTAATTTTGCAACCATTTCTAGGGCACCAATTTCATAACTAATTGCTTCTTTTTGCAAGACAAATTCAAGCCTTTTGATGACATCTTGGATTTGTACTTTGACAAAATTAAAACGTTGTAGTCTTGACAAAATTGTAAGTGGAATTTTGTGAACTTCGGTGGTAGCTAAAATAAAAATAACATGCTTTGGCGGCTCTTCTAGTGTCTTTAAAAAAGCATTAAAGGCACTAGTGGTTAACATGTGGGCTTCGTCCATAATATAGACTTTATAAGGCGAATTTTGCGGGAGATTAGCCACATTTTCAATTAGTTCACGAATTTCTTTGACACCATTGTTGCTCGCAGCATCAATTTCAATAATGTCTAATGAATTATTGATGTTTGCAATGCAAGTCTCACAAGGAATAAGCAGATCTCTTTTGTGTTGACAATTGAGTGTATTTGCAAAAATTTTGGCAAGCGAAGTCTTTCCTGTGCCTCGACTACCAGCAAACAAATAAGCATGAAAATATTGTTGACTAGTAATAATATTTTTTAAGCTTTGGACAATCAATTCTTGACCTACAACATCATTAAAAGTTTGTGGTCGATACTTACGATACCAAGCAATATATTTACTACTCATTGGCAATTTCCACTATTTTGTCCAAAAATTGCCCCACTTCTATATAAGCGACTACAACACCTTGAATTCCCATGTGCACAGTTACAACATTTGGTAGTAAGCCGGTGATGATTTTTTTAGTAGTCTTAGTTTGCAAACTAGTGACAATTTTGTCAATATTTTCATTTTGGGAGTGCAAAACTATTGGTAGATAAGATTCTTTATTTGTGAATTTAGCTTCTAATTTTTCAAACTCCTTGATAATGACTTTTTCAAAATTACGACCGATAGTTTCTTTTTCTAGTTTACCATTTTCTAATTTAATAACAGGCACAATTTTAAAAAGTCTAGCTGCAGCTGCAGCTGTCGGAGAGAGCCGTCCTGAGCGAACAATTGCATCCGTTGTAAAAGGAAATGCCAGTATTTTCCCTTTATAATCTTGGTTCATTTTTTCAAAAGCTACTTTAAAATCAACACCATTTGCAATATCTCGTTCAAAAGTTAGTAAATCTAAAACCATTAATCAAGTTAGTTTTAAAGATTTTACCACATAAAGATTATCAATTTTTAATTCAGCTAAAAAATTATATTGTGATGAAAAATATTTACTAATTGGGTAGACAACAACTTTGTCATATTCCTTGGCCAACTTTGTTAATTTTTCTGACATAATCCCATATGGAGTAGTTCCAGTTTTGATATTGGCATTTTTATTTTTGGATTGTTCATAGAATTGATCTTGATCTAAATTAATTCCATCTAAATATTCTTTATTATCAATGTCGATAACCAAAGGAAGAAAATGTCAGCCTAATTTTTCGACTTGTTTTGGGTTTAATCCTGAGGAGGAATCTATTACTATTGCTATTTTCATAAAATAATATTATAATCTAAATAATTTTTAATAAAAAAAATATTTTTTTTCTTATAGTATTAAAATTATATTATTATGAACTTTTTAAACTTAATACCAAATGATAATTTACAAAAAATAACTAGCAAAGAATTAAAGTTATCTTTTAATTTTTCTGTTGCTAGCTATGATTATAGAATTTTGACAATCAAGTTAGATGGTTTTGCAAACAAAATTAGTTATTCTGAAAAATTTTTTGATTGATTTGTTGAAGATTTAATTTACTTTTTAGATAAAAATGGATATGCTCGGCGTTGAGATTATCAAAAAATTTATATTGAAAATATAATAAGTTTAAATCTTGGAAAAGATGAAGACAATTTTGTATCAAAATTTAAATCAGTGACCAATTTTGATTTAATAGCCAAATAATTTATATTAAATTAACCTATAAATTTATAGACTTTTTAGGATGTAACGAAAATATGAAAATTTTTACTAATACAAAAACTAACCCTTTTATTACACTTGTACTTGAAGAAATGCTACTAAAAGATGAGACAATAAATGAAGATATTTTGTACTTTTATCAACATGATAATGCAATCATTATTGGTAAAAATCAAAATATTTATCAAGAAGTAAAATTAGAAGTTGTCGAAGCTGAAAAAATACAAGTTTATCGTCGACTCTCTGGTGGAGGCGCTGTTTATCATGATTTAGGTAATATAAATTTTTCTTTTATTACCGACAAAGATCAACACAGTTATGCTAAATTTTTAAATCCAATTATTGAGTTTTTTAATTCACTAGGTCTTCAAGCAGAATATAAAGGTAGAAATGATATTTTAGTAAATGGAGCTAAAGTTTCTGGTAATGCTCAAATTATATATAAAAACAAAATTGTTCACCATGGAACAATTTTGTTTAATGCAAATTTAGCTAAGCTATCTGAGGTGCTCATACCTAATAAATTAAAAATTGAATCGAAAGGAATTAAATCAATTCGCCAACGTGTTACAAACATTTTAGCAGAATTAAATAATGGTATGACCGATGGTGAATTTATTAAAAAACTAATTGAGTTTTTTGAAAATAAATATCACACAAGTGCTAGAGATGTAGTTGATGCATATTTAAATTCACCAGAAAAAAATGCTACTTTTCAACAGCTTAGCAAATTAAGAGGATCAAGTGAGTGAATTTTTGGGACAAATCCTGCTTTCAGCTATGAAAATATAGCTAAAACATCTGGGGGAATTTTAAAAGTTTTAGCTAATGTTGATAAAAATATAATAAAAAATATCAAATTTGAAGGTGATTTTTTATCACAAAGAGAAGTTGAAGATATTGAAAAATTATTAACTAATGTAGCTTATGATAAAAAAGAAATTCGCTTAATTTTGAGCCAAATTACAAACCTTGATGAATATTTTAGTAATATTAGCATTGATGAAATACTAGAATTAATTTTTGGAGAAAACAATGTTTAATCATGAAAAAATTATGATAAAAAATGAAGCAATTTATTGCCACTACGAAAATACAGGCCGACCAAAAGTCTTATTTTTACACGGTTTTAATTCCTCACATAGCTTTACTTTTCAAATTGATAATATTAAAGATAGAAAATATGACATTGTTAGCTTTGATTTTCCAGGTGCGGGCAAAAGTACCAGTAATGAAAAAATTGATATAAAGTATTATCAAGAAATCGCGCTTGAAGTGGCCAAACACTTTAAAATTGAAGAATCATTAGTAGTTGGCCATTCGCTCGGAGCTGCAAGCGCACTCTATATTTTAGAACAAAAATGAGCCAAAAAAGCACTCTTAGTTGCCCCATTAAATCCTTATATTTTGGAAGAAGCTATTAAAAATAGAGTTGAAATTCTTAAAAATTGATTATTGCCTGTTAGCCTAAGTGATGCTGTTGAGAGTATGAAAAGCTTGGTTTTTGGTAATAAAAATAACTATAAAGACCAAGTCAAAAAAATTGGTGCTCTCTTTTTCAAGATTAGTCAAACTAAATATAAATTATTAGCACCCATGGTTAATAAACAAATTTTAAACACTAAATGGTTAAAAGAGAATTTATTACCTTTATATGCATCTAGCTTGGATTACGAAATTATATCAGGTAAACAAGATTTATTTGTTCCAATTGGAGGGCTTGAAAAACTAGCAAGTGATTTTAGTAAAAAAATTACTATTTTAGATAAGTGTGGTCATGCTACCTTTTTTGAAAAACCTGAAGAAATAAATGAAAAAATTCACGAAATAATTTCTACATTTTAAGCACTATGATGTTTTAAAATTTGATCAGCTAGCTTTTTTGAAGCTAGTTTTTTTATTACTTCATATGCTAATTGAGCTGCTGAATTGGCGTTTCTAGCAGTGATAATATAGTCGCTAATTGTTATCGTATTTTCATTCCGAAGTGTTGTTTTTGGTAGATCATCGATTGGGTAGGAGCTAAAAGCTTGTTTTAAAATATTGTTCTCAAACAAAGCATTTGGTGCATCACAAATTGCAAAAACATTTTTTGCTTTTTCAAAAAAATGTTTAATAATTTCAAGGCTTATGACATCATTTCTTAATCGTCTAGCACCTTTGCCACCGGGGATAAAAATACTGTTGTAATCTTGTAGATTAACCTTGTTTTTTGTTCTTATTTGAGCTAAACCAAATTGACCAAAAACATTTTTGGACTCAGGATTAAAATAATCAATTTGTTGAAAAATGTTTGCTTTTTGAACTAAAGCAATGAAGGTGACTAATTCAATATCTTGAAAATCATCCATTAAAATTACTAAAAGTTTATTCATTTTATCCTTATTATTTAGAAAAAATTTGTTTAAGTTGGAAGTAATTTTTAATTGCTAAATATAAAAATAAATTAAATTTATTTTTATATTTAGCAATTTTTGATTCCAAATTATGTTCTTCAAAAGTTTTTAATAATTTTTCAAAAGCTAATTGATATTCTTGTTTATTTTTTATAATAACATTTTTGTTATTTCCAAAAAATAAATGAATCATGATGTTTTTAAAAAAGAATTCTTCAACTTCATTATTTCAAATGAAACTCAAGTTTTTTTTCTTGATTTCAGAGTACAAAATATTTAGGTTTTCTGATAAACCTTCGATTTTATTAACACTTTGTTTTTTAGAGATTCCTGATAAATTTAGGTCATATTTATAAAGTTTTTTATTAACAAAATAGGTATTTTTGGCACTCAAAAATAGCATAAATGTTACATAAGTGTCTTCAAAATCATAGCCTGTTGTAAATTTTATATTTTCTTCTTGATATCATTTTTTTAAAATAAGTTTATTTCAAATAAAAGGTGACGAATTAGAAATGAAGTCTATATGATTTTTAAATTTGACTTTTGCTATTCTGCTCAAAAAATTGATGACTGGTAGCTTGTAAAAAATGAGCGAAAATCTACTATATACAATTTGATAATCATTTTCTTGAATTGCTTTATTTAAATAGTAAATAGTTTTTTTGCTAATCAAATCATCAGCATCTAAAAAGTAAAAATATTTGCTTTGACATGAGTCGATGAGAATATTCCTTGCGTTTGCTACCCCCTTATTTTTGCTAAGTTTAATAACTTGATAATTACTTTTGTTTGCAATAAATTTTTCAATCATTGACAAAGAATTATCACTAGAATTATCATCTAATAAAATAACATTAAAATTAGGATCTACTTGATTTTCTAGACTTTTAAATAATCTAGATAAATATTTTTGCTTGTTAAAACAAGGAATTAAAATTGTAATTTTATTCATTTTTTGTAAAAATACCTTCTACTTTTTTGGCAATAAGATTGCTATTATCAATAGCTATTTGGGAAGAAGAAGCGATGCTAAAAATATATAATTTAACTTTTGCTTCAGTGCCAGAGGGTCTTAGAGCAACTCAAGATTTATTTTTAAAAAAGATTTGAATCATTTTTTCATTGTTTTTTCGGTAGTCAACAATTTCTTCAATTGGCAAGCCAAAATCAGTTTCTAAAAACTCATCAAAATATTGATTAATTAGTTTTTGCTCACCTTTGAAGTTAAAAGAATTTACTTGAGTTTGAACAAAACCATATTTTTGATAAATTAAATCAAGTGTTTTTTTCAGAGAAATATCTTGATTTTTAAGTATTTTTCAAAAATAATACATTATTTGAAAAGCATCTTTATCAAGCGATAATTGTGGAAAAATCAAACTTCCATAACTCTCTTCAAAAGCAAAAACACTTCCTTGATGGCCAACAATTTGCTCACCGATTCATTTAAAACCTGTTGGCACAATCATCGATTTTATATTATTTTTGCTAGCAATTAAAGCCGGTAGTGAAGAGCTGACAAAGGAGTAAATAATTAAAGGATTTGTTGAAAAGTGTTTATTTTTCAACAAAAAATAAACAAGTAAGCTAGCTTGTTCGTTGCCACTAAAGTGATAAAAAGTGTTGTTAGGTAATTTTTCAATTACACCTAAGCGATCAGCATCAGGATCAGTCACAAAACCATAGTCAATGTTGTTTTCCAACATTTTTTTCTCAATTAATTGGTAAACTTCTAATTCTTCAGGGTTTGGTTTGCTTGCAAAATGAAACTTGGTAGAAGCTGGCATTTGTTCACTTACATATGCTAGTTTAACATTGGCTTCTTTGGCGAGCAAGCTAGCCATTTTAGCGCCACAACCATGTAGTGGTGAGTAGGTAAAAGTGGGCTCTCAAGAGCTATCAACCTCGACAAAATTTGCTAGCTCTTTAACATATTCTTGTTGCAAATAATCGATTTTGATAATTCTTTTTTGATCAAAATGGATTTTTTGTCATTTGATTTTGCGCTTGGAAAATTTGCTGACTTTGCGAAAAAATTTGCTTAATTTTTCAACTTCATGATCTAAAATTTGGTAGCCAGCTTGATTATAGATCTTAATTCCGTTGTATTCTTTGGGGTTGTGGCTAGCTGTGATATTGACACCAGCGATTGCTTGTAGTTTGCCAATTGCATAACTTACTAGTGGGGTAGCAAAAAGGTTTTGGGAAATATAGACTTTAATTTTATATTTTTTAGCTAGAATATAGCAAACCATTTTGGCAAATTGATATGACATTTTGCGATTATCTCTACCAATTACCACCCCTTTTTGACGAGCATTGGGAAAAGTTTTGAGCAAATAGCGAGCTAAGCCGTCTGCGACATAAATAATATGGCTATGATTGAGTTGCTTAGCTTGATGACCTAAAATTGCCCTAATTCCTGCTGTTCCAAATGTTAACATCTCATTCTCCTTTATAATGAAAAAATACCATTTTAATTGGTATTTTTTCATTATTTACTAATTAAAGTATTTTTCTAATATTGTTGGCACTCTTCAAGTACCATCTTTTTCTTGATATTGTTCAAGTAAAATTGCAACAATGCGATCGATTGCTAAACCAGAGCCATTAATGGTGTGTGCATAAACAACTTTGCCATTTTGATCACGATAACGAATTTTGGCGCGTTGTGCTTGAAAATCACCACAATAGCTAATTGATGAAACTTCACGATATTTATTTTCTGAAGGCATTCAAGCTTCTAAATCAACGGTTTTTCTTGCAGAAAAACCTAAATCTCCAGTACTTAAGACTACTTTTTGATAAGGAATTTCTAATAATTCTAAAATATAGGCAGCATCTTCAACAGTTTGTTCAAATTCAAAAATTCCATCTTCTGCATTAGTAATTTTTACTAATTCAACTTTATGAAACTCATGCAAACGGATAATCCCTTTTGTATCACGACCACCACTACCTGCTTCAGAGCGGTATGATTTTGAGTATCCCACAAATTTTTTAGCATTTGCTAAATCAATAATTTCATCTTGAAAGTAATTGGTAATTGGTACTTCAGCTGTCGGAATTAATCAATGACTAGAGTTTTCGATTTTATAAAAATCCTCACTAAATTTTGGTAGTTGACCTGTCCCATAAAGAGATTTTTCTAAAATTAGTGTGTTTGGTAAAATTTCTTGATAACCACGACTTATGTGTGTATCAATCATTAAGTTGATGAGCACACGCACAAGTTTGGCAGCTAAATTTTTATAGATAACAAAGCGATTACCTGATAATTTTACAGCTCTTTTAAAATCCAAATAATCTTGATTAACACCAAAATCATAATGTGGTACAACAGGAAAATCAAACAATCTTGGAGATCCAACTTTAGCAATTATCAGATTATCATTTTCATCTTTGCCAACTGGAACTTCATCTAGAGGTAAATTAGGAAATTCTAAAATTTCCTTTTTGATTTTAGACTCAATTTCTAAAAAATCTTGTTCTATGTTTGCTAACTGTATCTTGATATCTTCGACTTCTTTTTTTAAAAGAGTAGCATCAACTTTTTGCCGAGTGAGTTGACCAATTTGCGCTGATATCTTATTTCTTTTGGCTAAAAGCTCTTCAAATTGCTTTTGAATTTGATTTTTTAGTAAAGCTTGTTGACAAAAATTATCAATTCGGCTAACATCAAAATTACGAGTTGCCAACTTTGCTTTGACTAATTCTTTGTTATTTAAAATAAAACGGATGTCCATATTAATTTATTTTTTAATGTTGTAAAAAGCTTTTCTACCTTTATAAGAAGCATGAGATGAAATTCTTTCTTCAATTAAGAGTAGACGATTGTATTTTGCAATTCTATCTGTTCGAGAAAGTGAACCTGTTTTGATTTGACCAGCATTGAGAGCTACTGATAGATCTGCAATTGTTGTATCTTCAGATTCACCAGAGCGGTGGGAAATAACAGCGGTAAAGCCAGCTTTTTGTGCTAACTGAATAGTATCAATTGTTTCACTAACAGTTCCGATTTGATTTAGTTTGATCAAAATAGAATTAATAGCTTTTTGATCAATTGCTTCTTGTAAAATTTTGGCATTAGTTACAGTTAAATCATCACCTACTATTTGGTGAGTTGTTCCAAATCTTTTTGTAAAGTTAATAAAACCTTGTCAATCAGATTCAGCAAAACCATCTTCAACTGAAATAATTGGGTATTTAGCAAATAGTTCACCAAAGTAGTCTAATAACTCGTCGCTTGTAAATCTAGTTTTGCTAGCTTGGAAACCTAAACGATTTTCAGAAATTGCTTTTTCAAGTTTTTTAAATGTATAAATTCCATCTTGGTAAAGTTCACTAGCTGCAGCATCAATTGCTATTGCAACTGCATTTTCACCATGAGTTGCTGGACTAAATCCAGCTTGTTTAATAGCTTCAACTAAAAAATCAAGTGCTTCTTCATGTGATTTTAAGTTAGGTGCAAAACCACCTTCATCACCAACTTGGGTTCCATGACCAGCTTGTTTTAATAATTTAGCTAATGTGTGGAAAATTTTATTGGCTACTTGAAGTGATTCTTTAAATGTTTTTGCTCCCAAAGGCATAATCATAAATTCTTGAAAATCAAGTGTATTTGATGCATGTTCACCACCATTGATGACATTTAACATAGGTACTGGAAGCTCACTTGGATTTGTTCCTCCTAAATAGCGATATAAAGGAATTTTTAACTCATCAGCTGCTGCTTTTACAAGCGCAAGTGAGACACCTAAGATAGCATTTGCACCAAGTTTTTCTTTATTTGCGGTTCCATCAAGCTCAATCATGATTTTGTCAAGACCTCTTTGGTTAATAACGCATTTTCCTACAAGAGCAGGCGCAATGATTTTGTTGACATTATCAACGGCTGTCTGAACTCCTTTACCACCAAACCAATTGTTTGCATATTGGGTATTTTGATCACGTAGTTCAAGCGCTTCACGAGACCCTGTAGAAGCTCCAGAGGGAACAATAGCTGATCCAAAACCACCTTTTTCAGTATAAACTTCAACTTGAACTGTTGGATTTCCTCTTGAATCAAGTACTTCACGTGCATGAATTTTAGTTATTTTTGACATCTTTTGACTCCTTTGTTGAAAAATTTATTGTATAAAATTATACTATTTTATTCAAAAAATCAATAAATATTTCTTGCTATTCTATATAGTTAGGCTTTGAAATCAAAGTTTGCTAATACTATTTTTTCTTAGCAGGATATTCTCCATAACCTTGACGAATTAATTCTAAAATTAAATCCCTAATTTTGGCAAGTTTGCCAGAATTGTCGTATTTAGATTGGTTTTTATCAGCGTTGTAATAGACCATAGTTAGCATATCAGAAGGTAGGAAATCTCGAGGTCCATAGAAATTTATAGTTCATAAAAAACCTCTACCTTTAATCGGATTTCCAAAAATAGTTTCAATTAGTTTTTCAAATTCACCTTTATTTTGACCAGTTACTGAATCCTTGATTGATTTTTTCAACTTTTCACCAAAAGTTGAACTAGGTGAAATTCCACCATAGAGCGCATTTGGGCGAATCAAAGAACCTGAGTCTTTAATTTTGTTTTCATATCCGTAAAACAGAACTGTAAGAATAAGACGATAAATTACTCTTCCTTGAGCGCTATCTTTGTAGTTTTTACTTGTAATTGAAGAATTAGTTTTATAAATTTTAGCTATTAGCTTTCCAATAGTAGATAATTGCTTATCAACCTGACCAGTTCCACTGCCAATAATTTCACCGAAAGTTAAAGGTTGACTAGGTACATGGTTAAGCGCTTTTAAAATTGGTGATGAATTAGTATCACCATCATTAGTAGTTCACTCATTTGCATATTTTAAAATAGTATCAAAAAAGTTTGCAAAAGTTTCAGCCGAAACTTGTTGTTTTTTGTTCATTTTTGCTTCTCGAGCACTTTTTAGTAAAATATCTGTTTTACTTTGTTCTTCTTCAGAAATCATTGAATCTAAAAGTGCGATAAAATCACTATTTGCAAAAAAATCAACTCCAGAAGCCGCTTGAATAATTTGTGTTAGCGAAGCTGGGCTAAAGTCATTTATTTTTTGAATTGCTTCTAAAACTTTGTCAATAACTTGAGAAACAATTCCTGGCTCTTCAATTCCTAAATTGACAACTTCTTGGAAAAATTTGGCAATTTTTTGATACTCAGTGTCTTTAATTTTATCAATATTGATATTCAGATTTTTAGCAACAACTAAGCTGACAACTTTTACCATATGCTCATCATTGACTGCAAACTGAAGAATTTCTCAAATATATTGCTTTAATTCTTTTTTAGCTTGCACACTTTGATTTTGAATTCAAGTTTTGATTAATCCAATAAAAGTAGTTTGATTCTTAAACTTATCAATATTTTGCGACATAAATGTTAATAGTTTAAAAATAAATCTAGAGTGTCCAGATTGCTTGATAAAATTAGCAATGAATTTTTTAACATTAGCTTCGGCATCTTCGATTTTTAAACTGCTAGTTAAACTGGTTAAATCTAATTTATTTATGAAGGTTTCAATAATTTGTGAACCCAAAATTTTAGTTGCTAAATTAGTAATATTGTCTTGATCATTTTGTGAAATATTTGTGTCAAAAGTAATTGCTAATTGCTTAATTAAATCTACTATAAAAGCTTCATTTAGTAACTCATTTTGTAATAATTTTAGATCAAATTCTTTTTGGTTAACTGAAGATTCTAAAAATTTGGATAAAATGGAAAGTATTTTGGAAATTAAACTATTTTCTATTTTGTAGTTGTCATTTTGTGTTGATTTATCTACATTTTTTAACAAAATTTGCTTAATTCATTTAACAAGTGAAGCAACCTCATTAGAGCTAATTTTTGGATCTTCGATTTTTAATATTGTATTAAAAATATTTGCTAATGAATTAGCAACCTTATCATCAGTTGTGATGTTGGCAACAAAGTTGGCAACTAGTTTTTTAAATTCTTCTTTTTTTACAATTGAGTTAATAATTTTGAGTGCTGATAAATCAGCATCTTTTTCTTGAGCCGCAATTAATTTAAAGACACCATTAATAAATTCTTTTGAATTTGGGCTCTCAAATAAACTAGTTAGTA
The DNA here is from genome assembly GCF_000026765.1 of Mesomycoplasma conjunctivae. Classification (NCBI taxonomy): domain Bacteria; kingdom Bacillati; phylum Mycoplasmatota; order Mycoplasmoidales; family Metamycoplasmataceae; genus Mesomycoplasma; species Mesomycoplasma conjunctivae. The sequence goes on from NC_012806.1 coordinate 424,094, forward strand.
AAGAAATAATATCTTGACTAATATTTTCAAGACCTGCTCTTGTAAGTGCTAAATCAATATTTTTCTTAACAAAATCATTATTGATAACATCAATAATTAGATCAGGAATTTTATTTTCTTGCTGATTATTTTTGTAATATAACTCGGCAATATCATAAATTATATTTCCAACTAAAATATCAATTGATTGATTAATTTTTAAAGTTTTTAAATTTAGTTTATTTGATAAAAAATCTGATAGAATATCGAGTAACTTAGTAATAATAAGTGGTCTTTGTTTATCAAAAGTTGAATTATTTTGTTGACTAGCACCAGAAATTATGTTTCTAATTTCTGGTTTGGTAGTGTGATTATCATTTGTTTTTGTAAACAAATTAGTATATTGTTTTTTTGCAATATTAGCATTTGAGTTAACAATTTTTTTAGCAATTTCAACTAGGGTTTCAATACTTTGCGATTGCAATTTAATCCCAAATTCTTCAAGCAGACCATTAGTTAGATCCCTAAAATTAGACTCAATTTCTAATTGATCTAAAAATACTGAAAGTGAGTCTTCAACGAGTTTGTGCTTATCTTTTAAAAAGTTAGCAAATAGGTCTAAAAGTGTAGCAGATTTTTCTTGATTAGTTTTATTAAAGATATAAAGGAGAAATCCTTGTAATAAAATTTGTGTTTCATCTGAGCTAACAAATTTTTTGTAAATCTCAACAATTGTTTGTCGAATTTTAGAATTTTTTATTAGCTTATCTAAATTAAAAGTTTTGACAATTTCATTTCCAATTTCAGGTGATTGGATAATTTCTTGAACTAAACTACTCAACTCTGAAATGCTTAAATTGGCAGAATTGTTAGGCTCTTGTTGATCTTTGCTGTTAATATTTGTAAAAATACTACTAAAATCTTTGATCAATTGGTAGGCATTATCAAAAGTTAGAAAGTCGCTAGCATATGATTTGTAAAATTGTTGTACTGTAAGACCACGTTTGATTTCTAATCATTGTTGCTGAGCTTTAGCAATTTTTTCATTATTGCCTTCTAACCTAACTTGCTCATATAATTCTAATTTTGTTTTTAATTCTTGGGCATTATTTTGGACAAAATTTTTTAAACTTTTTGCTGTTTTTTCAACAAAAGTTGCCAAAATATTACCTTTTAAATGCGCTTCTATTTGCTCTAGTTTAACATCATCACCATTGTGAGATTGTCATTTTTGTGCAAAATCTTTTAATATTTCTTTGATAAGTTTAACTGATGTTTCAAGCGCTTGTTGACTTAAATTGTATTTTTTGACAAATTTTGCGATAAGTTGTGCAATTGCATTTAAAACTTTTTCATTATTACCATTTTGACCTATAAAACGATATAAAAGGATTTTAAATGTATCAGTATTGTATCCAGTTAATTGTAGAGCAAAAGCATCTAAATCAAGAGAAGATTGATACTCATTTCTATGAGTTATAAAAAAATCAGTTAAAAGGTTTTTTACCAAAAAGTCTATATTTTTATAGTCTTCTTTGGTTAAAAAATCCTTAGCTGCTTCAAAAATTGGTCGGTAATTTTCAAAATCTTTACTATCAGAAACAATGGATTGAAAATCAACAGTTTTTAATAAAGGATAACCTTTTTGAATAAGATTTTTAATAATATTTACCTGGTTTGCATCCAAGTTTAAATCTAATAAATCTTGAATTACAAGGAAAATATGATCTTTTTCACTAAAGAAAGTTTTAAATGCGGCTTCAAATTTGCTAGAAAAAATCTTAGCAAAAGCGTCAACGTTGTGTTTATCAAATTTAATATTTTTGAGTTCGTTGGCAAGCGCAACACTTACTGATCGGATAAATCGACTAATTGCTTGACTACGCACAAGAGTATCAGAAATACCAAAAAGAAAATCAGCGGCTAATTTTTTGTCTTCCTCTGACAAGTTCAGTGTTAATCTTTTGTTAATCACATCGACTAAAAATGAGGTAAAAATTGGTTGTCTAAGTGCTTCGGAAGCAAAATTTTGCGTAAAATTAATGACTCTTCGTTGATTATCATCACGACTTAAAAAGGTAGAAATGACATCACCAAAAGTTTTAGCATCATTGTATTTTTGATAATTGAGGATAAATTCACTAAAAACTTCGTTGACAAATTTTCGCAAGGAAGGAAAATTGAAAATAACTGCTAGTTTAGATTTGTCTTGGCCTTCTAGATTAAAAAGATTATCAATTAAGAGCTCCTGAATTGCGCTTTGTCCAAATAAGCTAGCAAACAAAATTGAGCGCACTTCGGTTTCGTTAGTTTGAATTACATCGCTTTTGACAAATTCTTTGTAAGTTTCGACTAGATTTTCTTCGGTAAGTAGATTTTCCTGAATATATGAGAGTAATTTAGCGATGGTAGCTTGACTTCATTCTTGATTATCAACAACTTTTTTAATGTAATTGGCAAGATTTGACAAAGCTTTACTAAAAAAGTTGGAATTAACAAATGTTTTTAAGAATTCGACAAAATTGGTATTACCTTGGTTTTCTTTTTTAAAGAAATTAACAATTAATTGCTTTAAGACTTCATTAATTTGTTTGTTTTGACCTAAAATGTTGACAAAACGCTGCAATAAAAAATTACCATTGTCAACAAAAGAGAGAATTGCATCTTTATTAGAAGCTGCAAAAGGTTGCAAGTTTTTCTCATTTTCTTGTTCATATTGTGAGTTTTTTGCTACAAAATCATGTTTTTGCTGATTAGTTAAAAATGCCAAAAGTTGTTCGTTTGTTGCAACATTTAAATCACGAGAATAGCTGTCTAAATCTTTGTTGATGTATTTGCTATTTCAAGTAGGTAAAATATCTTCGAAAGTTTTGTTGCCAAAATTATCTTGATCAAGGGCTAATTTGAGCAAAAGATCTTGAGCCATTTTTTTATAACCCTTGGTTGAAGGGTGAATATCAAATTCATTTTTGGCAAAGCCATTTTTAGCATCAGCTCAGAGCTCATCGTTGAAAACATTGACATAATTTAATCCATAATTAAGAGCAGTTTCCTGAATGATTTGATTTAATTTGCTAACTGCTTTGGAACCAAAATTGTCTTCAAGAGCTAACTCGTTAATTAAAAGATGCTCTAAAAATTTGACACTTGTGCTACCTAAATGATCATAACCAAGCAAACTAATGTGCAAATTAGGATTAATTTCTAGGAGTTTACCAACTAGTTGCGCTAGGTTATCTTTGACTTTTACAAATGCGGTTTCAACATTTTTAACAAAAAGTTTGCCAAGTTGTAGTTTTTCTTCCGCTGATGCACCAAAAGTTTTTGATAGCAAACTAAAATCAAGACTTTGAATAAAATCGTTTGCTCCCAAGGTTAAAGTTAGCAAATTAGCATCTTTGATTTTTGTAATAAATTTAGGGTAACTAGTAGCACTAAAGTCACCAAATGTATCACTAATTTGTTGTCCAAAAGGTGAATTAGTAACCTGATTTAAATTAGTATTAAATTTAAAAAATGATTTATCTAAGCTTGCATATTTTGGATTACTTGCATCTAAAAGATACAATCAATCTTCAATTGTTGTTCCTGAAAGAGCTAAATTATCAAAGGAAACCAGAGAATCTCGATTAAGTTGTTGTAAAAAATGTGCAAAAAACGCTGGGTATGAAAGACCACTAACTTTGCCCTTTTCTAGCTTGCCACGAAGATCTAAAAAATAATCAAAGTTAAACCCAGCAGTCACTGAATCACCAATTGCTAAATATTTAACTTTGGATAAAAGTGTTGTTTTTCTTTTTGATTTATTAGATTTTAAGTTTTTAGTTTTAATTTTTTCATTACTTGTGATACTGCAAGCAACAGCTGCTACTGTAGTTATACCAATAAGAGCTGTACCTGCCAATGTTTTAATTGATTTATTAAGAATTGAGTTTTTAATTTTCATTATATATTACTCCTAAAAAGTATTTGTTTATTTAAAAAAATACTTTTTAGGAGTAGTTAATAATTTTATAAAGGTGTCATTTGATATCAAAAAAAGATAAAGATCTATTGCGATTTTTATTATCTAATTTATTTAAAATTTTTTGATAGTTATTTGTGAATATTAGTTTAATAATTTGTTGTTCGAAGTTAATAAATATTTTGGTAAGTCATTTTTTAAAAGTGTTTTTAAGAAATTTATCAAACAATTGTATTGTTTCTTTTATCTGTTTTGTTTTTTTAATTCACATGATAACCTCCAAATATAACTTAAAATTTTACCATTTTTACACAAAAAACAAAAATTATATTTGTTGGAATAATATCTAAATAACTAAAATAAAATCAAAAACTATATTTATTATTTTGATTTTATTTTAATAATTGTTGCCTTAATAGTTAATAATCTTCCTAATTTCTAAATTAAAAAAACTAGCAAAAATCTTACTAGTTTTTTGATTTTAATAAATGAGTTTTAATATCTTAATTTTAGTGAAAAAGGTTTGACTTGAAGACGAAAAATTCTTGGTTTTTGTTCAATTTCTTGTTGTTTTACTTGAATAGTTGAATAGGTGTAGCTAAATCCTTGAGGTAACTGGTTTGTCTTTGCTGCAAACTTTTTGATATTATTATCATATTTAAGAACAACACTTTTTAATTGAGGTGTTTTCTCACTAGATGTACTAGTGCTCTCTTCTGGCAAATTATTATTCAAACTCGTTGATTTGCTCAATGGAGTTTGAATAAATTCTACAATTAAATCACGAGTTACATTTTTGATTTTGCTATTCAAAAATGTTTCCAAGTAAGGTTTGTTAAGCTCAACAAAAATTTGTTCATCTTGAAAACTCAAATTTGCTTTTGTAGTTATGATTTGAAAATCTCTCAAATCTTGAGGTAAGTCACTATTTTCAATTTGACTTTCAACTAAGACTTTTTGATCTTGTTGACTAACATGTTTGATGTTGATTGATTCTAGCTTTAAAAAATTAGCTCCTTTAATTTGACTACTATTAAATAAAGCACTATTGTTTTTAACCACCCCTTTTACATTATAAAATTCTGGTTGGCTTTGAGCATTCAAACCTTTAAAAGTAGCAACTGTGGTAACAATGGTGTCTTTTTTAGCCAAGAATTTATCACTAATAATTTTAATTGTTTCATAACCGTTAATATCAAAATCTACTTCTTTTGGTAAATTGACTTCTTGATTAGAAACACTATTTATCAATGGCAAATTATTCCCTAGTTCATTTTGGGTAGCGCAACTAACTAAAAATGAAACAAAGGGAATGCCTAAAAAAGATACTAGAGTTTTTATTGCTTTTTTCATTAGCAATACTCCTTCCTAGGTAAGCACAAATTATACCACAAAATAGTTCTTAAAAGTTAATTTTTTCTACTAAAAGCGCTCCACCTTGGTTGATTGATTGATATTGTAAACTACTACTATGCTTGTCAAGCTCACCAATAACATCGGTAAAAATAATGCTTTGCCCTTTAAACTAGGACAAAAAAAATTAACAGTTTAATATTATTTTAACATCATAGCATATTGCTGTGGTGTTTTTCAATTTAAAATCGATTGAATTCTATAGTTGTTGTATCAAAATATATAATCTGCAATTATTTTTTTCAGATCTTCTAAAGTTATTTTACTGTAGTCTAACTCGTTTAAACATTCACTTTTTATAATTGAAAATCAGTATTCAGCCTCTCTATTATCTAGTGAATTTCCTACACGAGACAATGAAACAGTTCCTCCCATTTTATTTATTTTGTCAATATAGATTTTTGAGGTGTATTGAAATCCATGGTCTGAATGAATAACAAAATCTTTATCAATAGAGCTAAATGTCTTTATATTATCCATAACTAAATCAAGATCATTGTTTAGAGATAATTTAAAATCTCTGATTTTTTTAGTTTTATGCTCAATTATTACAGACAAAAATACATGACTATCCTTAACATCTTTGGGAGCTTTTATGTATGAAACATCAGTAGCAAAAATATTTCTATTTAATTTATCATTGTAGTCGCGTTTAACAATATCGGGCAGTGTGAATTTGGTATTCTTAATTTCGCTCTTTCTTCTTTGTTTTCTAATTTTGCATACTAAATTCAATCTTTTTAAATCTCTTCCAAGACTTCGAGGGTTAATGTAAATATTATATTTCATAGAAATATAAGCACTCAATCTTAAGCGACCATATCTACCTTTGTTATCAAGAAAGGATTTTTTAATTATTGCGTCATTTTTGTGCTCCCTTACTTTTGTAACTCTAGTTTTAGATTTTGCCACTGCTTGTCTGCATACATTAAAAATTTTTGCAGATTTGCTAAAGGAAATATTTAGTTTTTTGGCTTCACTAAGTTTTCCTGATTTTGATTTATTTTTGTTGATTTCGTAATATCTCTTAGCTATTTCTATTAATTCTTCTTTTGTAAATTCGTTTCAATCGGGTTCAATTGATTTTTTAGGTTTGCCACTTCCTGGCTTTCTATTTGCACCCTTTTTATCTAATAATTGATCTTGCATACCATTATTATAGTATATAATAATTTTTTTGATTCTTCGAACTAGCTGTTCTCTGGTTATAAAATTTGTATCTGGCGAAATTTCATTTACATAATTTATTGTTTGTTTTAATCCAAATTCATTGTAAATTTTATAAATCATATCAAACTCGTCTTTTATAAAGTGTCTTGACATTAGTATTCTCCTTTTGTTGCATTTGAAAATTTAAAAAAACTAACACTTTTGGTGTTAGTTTTTTCCTAAACTTAAACAAAAAAGCCAACACCTTAGTGTTAATTTTTTTTGTCCTGGTTTACTTTGCCTGTAATAAAAATTGCGCTTTGACAATTAGAGCTTAAAAATGAAGACAAACAGGTAGGTAATTTGGCAGCAAGCTCTTGCCGATCAAAACCATGAAAATCAAACTCAAGTGGACAACTTGTAAAATAGTTGTTTTTATGAAGTGGTTGACTGGCAAGCTCTTGTTGCGCAAATGCACTATGTGATGAAATGATCTCATCATCAAACAAAGATGATCGGTAATGATCTTCGTTTGGTTTTTTATTTTTGACATTGGTTGCAAACATAAGTTCCTCGCCCGGCTACTTTTAATTTCACAATTGTTTGTTGGCAAACAGGGCAGGGTTTGCCAACTTTTGTGTGAACTTGTAAAAAATTTTGAAAAGATCCTTGCTTAGCATTGAGTGAAGTATAAGAATTAATCGAAGAGCCTCCTAATTTAATTGAGGCTGCCAAAATTCGTTTGGCATTTTCAATTAGTAATTTAACTTCTTGAAAATTGAGTGTCTTGGCAATTGTCAAAGGTGAAATTTTTGTTGCAAAACAAATCTCATCAGCATAAATATTGCCAATTCCACCAATTAATTTTTGATCCAGTAATACTGCTTTGATAGTTTTATTAATTTTTTGTAATTTTGCAAAAAATTGTTCAACATCAATGTCAAAAGGTTCGCTAGCAACATTTTTTAATGGTGCTAAACTATACAAGGATTCTAGTCTTCGAAGATGAAAAGTTCCAAATTTGCGGCTATCATTATAATTGAGCACACTCTGGTCACTAAAAATAAATTGGAGATAATCATGAGCAAATCATTTGGCTGATTTATAAGTAAAATATTTGCCATTCATTCTCAAATGAGAAATAATAACTTTATTATTATCTAAGAAGATTAGAATATGTTTAGCATGATTTTTGATATCAATAATTGTTGCATTTTTCACTTCTGCAATAAAATTTTTAGGGCTTATTTCCTTGATGAAATTATCACTACGAATTTTGATTTGAGTAATTTTTTTACCAATAATTTTTTGCGAAAGTGCGCGTACTACGGTTACAACTTCTGGTAATTCTGGCATTATTTATCAAGCTCATCTATTCGATCCTGGTGGCGACCACCTTCATATCTAGTATCTAAAAACTTGTTAACAAAGCTAATAGAATCTTCTTTGCTATTAAAACGGGCAGAGAGTGCAAGCGCATTGGCATCATTGTGTAGTTTTGCTAAATAAGCATCATTTTCACTTGTAATTCTTGCAGCTCTGACATTTTTGAAGCGATTGAGTGCATATGACATACCAAGACCAGTGCCACAAATTCCAATTGCTAGTTCATCTGGATTTTCTAATAAATGGGTAGCTAATTTTTTACCATATGTTGCATATGAGGTAGAAGTTTCATCACTAGGGCCTAAATCAATAATTTCATAACCTTGTTTTTGGTAGTAATCAATTAATTCTTGTTTTCGTTGAAAACCTGCATGGTCGGAGGCAAAAGCTATTCTTTTGTACATAATTGTCCTTTCTTTACAACAAAAACAGAATTTTCATTCTGTTTTTGTTGTAACTATTTATTCTATTTAGGGGAAATCAAATCAAGTGATTCAAGATATTTAATAACTTGATGTTCAGTTTCAAAGTTGACAACCTTTTGAGCAATTTCATGCATTTTTTTGTACTCAAGAGTTGAAATTAACTGTTTTACTTTGGTAATACTGCTAGCTGACATTGAAAACTCATCAAGACCAAGACCAAGTAGAATTGGTACAACATTGACATCACCAGCCATTTCTCCACACATTCCTACTCATTTATTGTGTCTATGACCTGCATCGATAGTCATTTTGATTAGTTTAAGAATTCCAGGGTTTAATGGTTGGTATAGATAAGAAACTTTTTCATTCATTCGATCAGCTGCTAATGAATATTGAATTAAATCATTAGTTCCAATAGAGAAAAAGTCTACATGGTGAGCAAATTGATTCGCCATAACAGCAGCGATTGGAATTTCAATCATAATTCCTAATTTAATCTCTTCTTTTTTAGCTATTTTTGGATAAATAAATCTTAATTGTTCATAAACTTCATTAAATACCTTTTTAGCAGCAAAAAATTCGTTTAAAGTTGCAATCATTGGAAACATAATTGCAATTGGTCCGAATTCGCTTGCACGAATAAGTGCTCTCAATTGTGTGGCAAGAATTTCTTGTTTATCAAGTGAGAGTCTAATTGCACGATTTCCTAAAAAGGGATTTAATTCTTTGTTGAAATTGTAGTATTTTAAGGTTTTATCACCACCAATATCTAATGTACGAACAACTACTTTTTTACCAGCCATAGTTTGTAAGACTTTTTTATAGGAATTAAATTGTTCATCTTCTGTTGGTCAATTTGAGGCATCCATGTATAAAAATTCACTTCTAAAAAGTCCAATTTCATCAGCATTAGCTTTTTGTGCACCCTCTGCATCTTCAACAGAACCAATATTAGCTGCTAAAACAACTTTACGCCCATCAGCAGAAATAGCTGGTTTATATAAAAATTCATCAAGTTTTTTCTTTCCCTCAACATAGTGAGCATATTGTTGGGCAAAATCAGCAAGTTCTTCTTCGTTTGGGTTAATCACTCCTTGACCACTATCACCATTAATTGCTAAAACATCACCATTTTTAACTTGTTCAACAATGTTGGTTAAACCTAAAATAGCTGGAATTTCTAAACTTCTAGCCATAATAGCAGAGTGAGATGTTCTTGATCCAACATTTGTAGCAAAACCTTTGACAAATGAATTTAGTTGTGCTGTATCAGAAGGTGTTAAATCATCAGCAACAATAATTACATCTTCAGAAATACTTGAGAGATCTAAAATGTTAATATTCAAAATATTTTTGCTAATTCTAGAAACAACATCTTTGATATCGGCAATTCTTGCAATTCAATACTCATCTTGAGTATCTAACATGAATTGAATTCTTTGTTTAGCAACCGTTTTTAAAGAATAAACAGCATTATATTGTTGTCTAATCATATTTTTAACATCTTCAGCAATATCTGGATCACTAGCTAAAAGTGCATGCGCTTCAAGAATTTCAAGTTCTTCTGGTTTTAATTTAGTCGCTTTTTGCTTAATTTGTTCAATTTGAAAAACAGATTTTTTAACAGCATCTTCAAATAATTTAATCTCAGCATCAATGTCACTAATTTTAGCATCGTTGACATCAATTTTTATTTCTTCTAATTTAAAAACTTTAGCAACTGCTACTCCGCTAGAAGCTCCAATACCTTTAATTTTTATTGATTTCATAATAGTACCTCTCAATTTTTTAGGATAACTTATTATACACCAGAAAGTCAAAAAAATAATTTTTTTGAATTAATTATTTCGGTTTATAACTTTAAAAATACAACTATAATTTTATCATAATTTTTATCTTTATAAAGGTGATATTAAATATTTTTAAAAATAAAAAAACAAGATTTAACTCTTGTTTTTTGTATCTATAAGATTATTAAGATAATTATTTTTTATTAAAATATTGTTCAATAAATTTCTTAGCAATTGCTTGTCTTGCAGAGACACTATCAATATCACCGGTAGCGTTTTTATTAAAGACAGCAAGTGCTTGGAAAGTAATATCTCCAGCAGTCTCAGCTTTATCTTTTCCACCAATTTGGCTAAAGTCAAGTCCTCTTTTTAGAAGGGCTGCTAGAGAATCATCTAGACTTGTACTATCTTTTAAATTAAATTCAGATTCAATAGCATCACCGAGTGGGTCTTTAGCTATAGATGATCTTAGAACAAATTTAAGTCGATTTTCTTGCACTCTTATTTCTAATAGTACGCTTTGATCTTTACCAATTGCAAAGTCTTGATCAACTGTTCCACCATTGAAAAATGAGAAAAATTTTAAATTATCAAATTTTTTGAGTATATTTTCTTTAGCGGTTTTTTCACTTTTATCAATAATAGATAAAATTTTGTTATCTGTGTTAGGGCTCACATTAGTTGCAGACTCTGTACCAGGAAGAACATCAAATGATTTTGATTTAGTTAAAAGAGCAATTAAGGTAGGAATTTCTGTTACAGAATTACTAGATTTTATACCTTGATATTCTAAGCCAATTAGATAGGAATCTTTGAATTTCTCAAAATTTGGTGTTGTTTGAAAATCAGGTGCTTTTTGAATAAAAATATTTACTTGCCCATTTGGATTTTTGCTATCTGATTTTAGAAGATAAAGTTTTCCTGAAGTTGGCAATTGACTTGGTTTAAATGCTAAATAAATTAATCCATCTTTAACATTGGTGAGTTGACTAGCGTCTTTGTTATAAGTGGTTTTTATCGCTTCTGTATTAGAAAGTGTGAGGCTTTTTTCAGATTTAATTTGAATTCCATCTTTTTGAACTTCAATATCACTTTGGTCAGCTTCTCATTGGAATTTATTGTTGATTAGTGAATTAGTTTTGTATTTTTGTTCACTACTTGAGCTAGCGTTGCTAAAGTCGACAAAGATGTCAGCATTATAAGCAGTTGCTGCATTGTAAGCTAAATTGCTTTTTACAACATTTGCTATTGGTAAGCTAAATCTGGTGATTACTTTTTGAGCATCACTTAAGATAATCTCAAGTGCATAATTATTGAAATAGCTAGATTGCAATTCAATAAAAGTATTTTCTGGTAAATGGTTTTGAGTAAGTAAGTTTTCTAAAATTGATTTTAGATATTGACCAGCTGGTGTTTTTTGATCATCACCACTATCGCTTGGGATTTCAACACCAGTTCTATCTAAAATAGAAAAGAGTTGTTGTCCAGATTTTTCTAAAAGTTGACTTGACAATTTCTTACCTAAAAATGGGGAAAGCGCAGCATCTAAATCATCTTGACTAATGGCTATGTTGATATTGCTTTTTGGATCAACTTCAATTTTATTTGTATTTTTAAAGTAGTTTGCTACTACAGTTTTGTAAACATCACCACGGGCATCAACTACGACATCAATTTTTTGTGATAGTTCATCTTTTCCATCAATTAGATCAACTCCATTTGGAACTTTATCGCTTTTATTAACATTACTATTAAATTTTAATGTGACCATAATTTCTCCATTGTTGATCAAATTTGCCACAACACTTGCATCTGGGGCGCTAAATTGTGACTCATTGCCATTAGTTTTTGGAAAATCAATGCTAAAATCACTCGCTTGAATTCCATTTTTTTCTGTATCAAATTGTAAACTTTGTTGTTGATCTCTTTGCTCAAATCAAAAATCAAATTTTTGAATATCAGCAAGTGATTTGTCTTTAAATTCATCACTTTGTGCAAGAACACTTGGAATAGTGGAACTGTAGAGCACTTGTGCTAAGCTTAGCTTGTTAGTTGCCAATAAGTTAGCCAAATTATCTTTAATTTTATAGTATTTGCTAAAAGTAGAAGCTAATTGACTAGTTAAGTTTTGTGATAAACCACTAATTTTACTAAAGTTAAGAATTACTTCTTGTTTTTCATTATTATTGCTATTAATGAGTTCTAAAATGATGCTAAGCTCACCAGTTGAGCTATCAACTTTGGCAAAAGATAATCTATTTTGCTCATCAACTTTGGCAGCTAATGAATAATTAGCTGGTAAAATGGTTGGTTTTTGAGTTTGATCAAATAAGCTAAGACCACCAAAAGCAGCAACTGTTTTTGCAAAAGCAAGTGCATTTTGATTATTATTAGCTGCTAACTCTTTTTCAAAAGTTTTTTGGAACGCAATTGCTAAAGTTGAAGGACTTTGATATTTTAAAATACTTGCTGAACTAAGTTGAATTTTAGAAGTGTTTTGATCGATGATAAAGTTGGCAAAAGCATTGGTGCTTGGAGATGCAAAACCTAAAATATTGGCACTTGAGCTATAGTAGAGTTTATTTTTTTCATCAATTCCAATTAAAATAGCTCCTTTGATCTCTCCACCTTCAGCTTTTGTAATATTATTTGCATCTTCAGTGGCACTAATAGTGCGTAATTCAAATTGCATATTTGGTGCTTTTGCTTTAAGTGGACTTAAATCAACAATATCAATTAATTCAAATGAATAAGTTTTATCATTGTGTAAATCAAGAGCACTTTGGGCACTAATTCTATTTTTGTAAGCCTCATTGACAGTTAGTGAACTAGCTAGTTGTATAAAGTCATCTCTTGTGAAGTCGAAATTGCTCTTAAAAGCAACTGCTTTTGCAATTTCTTGTGAACTAGCATTTAATTTTCTTTGATAGTCATTGGCTTTTGCTCTAACTGCAACAATTGGTGCAACAACAATAGTAAGAGCAGCAACTGCTGAAAGTCCAATAATTAATGATGTTTTAAAATTAGGTTTTTTCATTGTTTAAATAATTTCCTTTCTTGCTTTTATCTTACTAACTCTGGAACAAAGATTCCACCGAATGGATTTCCTTTTTGTCCTTGTTGTTGAGATTGAGGTTGAGATGGTTGTTGAGATGGTTGTTGAGGTTGTGGTTGAGGAGGAGTAGCAGGAGGAACTGGTGTAGCTGGCGCAGATGGGCCAGGTGTAGCTGGGGCAGGCGCTGATGGGGTAGTAGCTCCTGGTGTTGGTGAGGATGATGAACTACTTGAACTTGAAGAGCTTGAAGAACTTGAAGAGCTTGAAGAACTTGAAGAGCTTGAAGAACTTGAAGAGCCTGCAGAACTTGAAGAGCCTGCAGAACTTGAAGATGAACCACCCCCTCCTGATCCTTGACCAGGTTGTGTTGTAGTAGATCCTCCTGATCCTACATTAAAACTAGGAGTGCTTGATCCTCCACCATTTGATGATCCACCACCTTGTGCAGTTCCTGGTTGACTTGGTGCTGGACTATTAGTTTGGGTGGTACTACTATTTGTAATTGAGGAATTAGTTGTTGATCCTGAAGATTGTGGTGATGTTTGTGGTTGTGTTGGCTGGGTACTATTTGTTCCCTGACCACTAGTTTGTCCATTTGTAGATCCAGGTTGTTGAGATCCAGATTGTTGAGATCCACTTGTACCAGCTGATTGACCATTTGTTGAAGTATTTCCATTATTTCCACTTGGAGTACCACCTTGTGTGTTAGGTGAGCTTTGAGTGTTTTGGTCAGTTTGCTCTTGAGCTAAAGTTTCATTAACTGGTAATTTAAATTCTTTTTCAGCTTTGTGAATAATAATTTTGAGTGGAATAGAAGAATAATTGGTATTTAAAAATAATTGGTTGTCAATTTTACTTTTATCAAATTTAGGACTATCTGTTAAGTATAGTGATAATATTTTTTGATTTTTATTAGTAAATGGTGAAGTGGAGTCTACTAAAATTGAAGTAGCACCTTCAAGACCGTTGTCACCAGGTTGTAACTCACCATCTTTGAGCACAATTCTTTTTGCTACTAAATTGTAATTTGGATTAATTGCTTTTAGATAGTCAACTAATGATGTACCAACAATTGATTCAATATCTTTAACATCAGTAATTCCAGTTTTATTAGCTTTGTCTTCTATTTCTTTTACAGTTGTATCTAATTTGTTATATTCTTCTTCAGATAAGTAAACATTTTTATAAATAGTTGGAATTCCAATTACTACTTGGTCAAGTTGACCACTTGTATTAAATTGTTTTCCATCACTTTCTTTGACAAAAATAAGTAAATTATAATTATCACTTATAAAAGTATTGTTTACTGTATTAGTTTTTTCATCTTTGAAACCTAAACTATAGTTATATTGTAAAAGACGGACATGTTTTTTAACAAAATCTTTCTCTTTTAGCACTTCTTGTATAATAAGAGCGTTTTTTGATCCATCAATATCAACAAATTCAGAATCTATGCCTGTTGAACTTGTATTTGTTCTTTTTTTAATAGCATCTATTATTTTTTCAGCTGCTGCTTCAGCTGCTTTTTTTTCTGCTTCTAATTCGTCAACTGTTATTTGACTAAAGTGAGTGTTATAAGTTAGAGAAGAAGAAATTGGTAGTAATGTGTCAGTAAATTGTTGTGAGAAAATTTTGTAGTAAAAGGCTACTAAAAGATCTCCAAGATTTGCAATTTCAACACCTGCAGATGAGTTTAATTGATCACTAAGTTCATCTGGGTCTGCATTATTTTGAGCATAATCTCTAATAAAGTTGATAATTTCATTGGTATCAACAGCACTTGCAATTTTTGCTGTTGAATAAGTAGGTATGACTGCTTGTGTTTTGCCAGGTTGGCTAACTTGAGTTGTACCATCAACAATTGCAAGGTCTAATATTTCTTCAACTGCGTTGTCTCTTAGACCTTGTGGTAAGGAAAGTGTAGAAATAAATCCAAGATTTGAATATCTTTGATAATTTCTGTTAAAAGAAAAGTATTGGAATTTGGCACCATCTTTAAAACTAATTTGTCTTAATTGTTGGAAAAGTTGTTTTGGATTACTAATTTCAACACTGCTATCAATTAAATTATTTGCTTTTAATAATTCTATAAAATAATTAGCCACAGTTTCTGCACCTTGGTGTGCTAATTTAGTATAAAAACGAGCAACATCAAAGTCATTTGTAAAGTAATCATTATTGAAGTTTAAAATTTTATAGTTTGTCTCTTGTTCCAAATTAGATCTTTTTGACTTGGTAGCAAAATCTTCAACACTAGGTAAAACAAATTTTTGGGTTAATGCTTTTAAAATTTGTTGATTATTAAATTGATATCCATATCTTGAGCGATCTGATAATAATTTTTGTAATTGATCAAATTTAGAATTTTTAATTAATTGATCAATTTCTTTTCCAGATGCTAAATCTAAATAAGCATATTCGTTAATACTTGAGGCATCTCTAGTATAGTTATTGTTTTGTAAACCTTGTCTAATTTTATTTAAACTTAGACGAATATTATCTGGCAAGCTAGCATATTTTTCTTTAGAAATTGTAAATAGTGAATTTTTAAATGCACCTAAAATAGTACTAAATTCTTTAGTAAAGATAATTGTACCAGCATTACTTTTAGCAACAATTGTTCCACCAACTTTGACAACTGGGCGACCATCGTATAATACCAAGTCTAACTGTGAGGAATCTAAGGTAATATCAAAATTTAAGAAATTATCAACACTTCCAAGTGGTAGATTTTCTAATCCAGTTTCAAATCTAATATATTTAGCTAAATCTTGATTTAAACCTTGTTGAACAACAAAAGTTAAAAATTGATCACGATCTTCTTTGTTAGTAAAAAGTGAACCATTGATAAATTGAATAAATTCAATAGGGTCAACTAATCTAAAGTCAAATTTGGCTGTTCTTACTTGATTTGCAAGAGCACTAATATCAGAAGCTGCCAATGTTGGATCATTTAATGTAGCATCAGCAGTGGTTTTAGGTGTAGTAGTTGCTCCTGCTCCAGTTGCTCCGGCAGATGATGTTTGAGGAACAGATGTATCTTCATAACTTTGTGTTATTGCTGATTTCGAAATTAAAGGAGATCTACGAACTCTAGTAGTTCCAGGTTTATTAAAATCAGCTTTTGCAATATTTTTTTTAACAAATTCATTTAATATGTTTGCAAAATTTTGTTTTTCCTTAGTTGCAATAGTGAATGGATTTGTTTTATCTTTACGAGAGTAAAAATCTTGAACACTAAATGGAGTAATACTAATTTTATCTTCAAGTTTAGTAGAAGTCAATAAATCTTTTAGATTTAATCTTAAAATATCAATGTGTTTGAAATCTTTACCATCAAAATTGGTGATAGTTTTTTTAAATTGATCACTAAATTCTGTTTGTAAAAATAATACTACTTCATCTTTATTGTCTACTAATGGAAGTGCATATTCATTGTTAGTGTTTGGATTTTTGATTAAGGAAACTTTATATTTGGAAATTGTGACACCATTATTATCAAACACATTATTGGTATCACTTGCAATTCTATCAATTACAGATTGTAGATCAAAATATTTATTAACTATTTGTTGTGCCTCATCTGATGATTGTGCTTTATTGACATCCTTAGCAAAATCATTTGAAGAAGTCAACTCAAGTGGAACAACTGAATTTTTCTCAGCTTGTCCTTTTAAAGTAGCAATAAATTCACCATAAGTTCTTGGTCTGATGGATTTAAATAATTGTTGCCCTTTGTGAGCAAAACTTGCTAATGAAAATTCTGGAAGAAAACCAAAACTTAGTGTTTTAACTCTAAGATTTGATTTTGCAACATCATTATTATCAAGCTTGCTTTGGACATAATAATAAACTTTAAATGATTGATCTTGATCATCGGCAATGATGTCTTTGATTACAATTTCACAACAATTTCATTCTGAATCAGTTATTAATGTAGGTTGATTGTTTTTAGTTGTAAAAAAATCAAAAAAACCAAAAGCAGTCACATCAGATTTTTTGTGACCATTTTCTACTAATTTACTTTTTAAACTAGCATATGTAGTATTAACACCTATGCTCTCGTCTTTGAAGACAATATTTGAAATACTATTAGCTTTTTCCTCTACATTTTTTAGAGGATCACCATCATATTTGGTAGTCGAAGCAATTCCAACTGGAATAGCAAAAAGTGCTACACCAGCTGCAGCTGCCCCAAGACCTATAATTAATTTTTTATTTTCCATATTAGTTTTTTTATGTTTCCTTTTTTGTTAATAATTTTTATAGTATTTATAATTAAAATTCTAAGTTTTTTTGCTTAAAAAACAAGGTAAAAGACCTTTTTTTTAATTAAAAAGGCAAAATTTAGTTCATAAATACAAATATGATAGAAAAATTTTAACCTAAAAACTTTATTTTTCTATATAAAAAACCAAGATTTTCAAATAGGACTAATAAAAGCTTTCATAATTGCTATTTACATTATTAAAAATTCTATAAAAATAAAGGTATAACATTGATAATTGATGAAAAAATAATAACTAATATAATGATTGAGACATCAATGAAAATAATGACAATAAAGTTGACAATAATGGTAAATATTAAAAAAAGTTTTCGACAAAATTTTGGGGACTAAACAAGCAATTTTGCTTGCATAACACACTTAATTTTATAGGTTCTTATTTATTCAATCACAAACTAAGAGTAATTATTACTTGCTTTCTAATTTTTTAATGCCACTATCATTAAGTTTTTCAAGCGATGTCAACTGTGTTCTTGCGAGTTTCACATATATCCCTTTTGCATTTGTTGTATTAATCCATTTTTGTGGCGATAATGTAAATGCATTGCTACCAGCCTTTTTCAAACCCCCTCGAATTCGAGGGGGTTAAATTCAAGATTATTTAACTGCTCCCATATTCTCTACCTGATTTAGAAATAATACCTATTGAATTTGTATTTTTAATCCATCTTTGTGGAGATAATGTAAATGCATTGCTACCTGCTTTCTTTCTAAAGGAGTCGAATTCGACTCCTTTAGAATTAGGGTTGTTAATAGTCTCCCATAGACCAAGGAATTCAATTGTATCTCTTACCCTTAACCAGTTTTTAACAACATCTTTAGGTTCATGCATATTTTTATACCTTGCTATATCTGTTAAGCTTATATAATCATTTTATTATAGTTAAGTTATTAATTTTACGTTTGCATAATTAGAAAATTAAAGTTTATATTTAGTAAAGTAAAAATCAAAATGCCACTAAGGATTAAGGCATTTTGATTGCGTTAAGAAATTTATTAAATAATAAGTTGTTATTTAAAAATTATAAGTCTATTATTGATTCATTAAGTAAAAAATCTTCTAAACCAATATATAAAATCCCATTTTCATCGTGTTTTGGAATTATTTTGTTTCTTACTATAACTATTTTTTTAAATGAATCATTTATTTTTTTCAGCGAGGTTATTTCTTGTTCTTTTTTCTCTAAATTATCAATATTAAGTGCTGATTGAATATAGTATCTTTTGTGACCTTTATTTATAACAAAATCTATTTCAAGCTGAATTTTTTTTCTTGTTGAGCCGTTTTTAAATTCATGTTCGACAACGCCAATGTCAATATTGTATCCTCTTCGAAGTAAATCATTGTAGATTATATTTTCCATTATATGAGTGTTTTCTATTTGGCGAAAATTTAATCTTGCATTTCTTAAGCCAATATCCGAAAAATAATATTTAAGCGGGGTTGAAAAATATTTAGAACCCTTTACATCGTAGCGATAAGCGCATTGAATAATATAAGATTCTTCAAAAAATTTAAGATACTTAAAAATTGTATTTGATGATATGTGTATTTGTTTTTCTGACAAAAAACGTTTTGCAAGCTTAGAGGGATTGGTTAAAGAGCCAATATTTGAAGACGTAAAGTCAAGCAGGATTTCAAGTATTTGTTGCTCATTATATATTTGATTGCGCTCAAGAATGTCTTTAATATACGTTTGCTTGAATAACTGCTTTAAATAATGACTTTTTTGTTCATCATTTTGCAATTTATAAATATGTGGCATACCGCCATATACAAAATAATGTTCAAAAGCTTCTGATTTGTCATCAAATAATTCGTAAACCTCAGCAAAAGATAAAGGATGTACATGTACTTGGTCTCCGCGATCTCTAAATTGAGTTAATAAATTTGATGAAAGCATTTTAGAGTTGCTACCAGTAATATAAATATCTAAGTTACTATGTTTCATAAGGCTTAAAAGCACATCAACAAAGGTTATATTTTTTTCACTACTTTCTATATAGGGATTTGATACATTTTCAGATAATTGGATTTCGTCAATGAAAATGTAGTACATTTTGTTTATATTTTTTGTTTTTTGCTTAATATATTCATTTAATCTAAATGGATTTCGGTATTCAATATTATCAATTTGGTCAAGAGCAATTGTTATAATTTGATTTTCTTTAATTCCGCTGCTAAGTAGATAATCGCGATATAAATTGAATAATAAATATGATTTTCCGCATCTTCTTATGCCAGTAATAATCTTGATTCTGCCATTCTCTTTTTTATCAATTATTTGGTTTAGATAAAAATCGCGTTTTATTATCATTTTGCTACCTCACTTGAAAAATTTAGGTGGATTTCCACCTTTTTATTTCAAAATAATTTTAGCATAAAAAAACTCATCTTTAGTAATAGTTTGAAAAATTTAAGTGGATTTCCACCTTTTTACTTCAAAGTTTTTTAAAAAATATTTCTTCTAAAAAACAAATAAACTAAGACAAAAAAGTTAAAGTTGAGGTGTTGGCTTTTTTGTCTTAGTTTATATTGACTTAATTCATTTTTTCTATTTCTTAAATTTATTTTTGACATTTAGTTAATGTGGATTTTTAAATTTTCTATCATTTACACAGCGCTTACAAAAGCGGAGCATTTTATCTTAAGAATTTATAAAATATTGCCATTAAAATCAACTATATTAAAATCTAATTTATAATTTATATATAAATTATTAAGGATAATATAAATATGGCTGAATTTAACGAAAAAACAAGAGTTCAAATACCTGCATTAGTGCATTTGTTAAGACTTGGATACATATATCTTGGAAGAAATTCTGATAGTAAAAAATCATTTGAATATGATGCTACTACCAATATTGCTATCGAGATTTTTAAAGAAAAATTTTTTCAATTAAATCCGACTTTTAAAGGTGATTTTAACGAGGTGTTACGTGAAATAAAACACGACCTAAACAATGATGATTTAGGAATGAGTTTTTATAACCGTTTAATCTCAGATAATCAAAAATTAATAGATTTTGATAATATCAATAACAACTCTTTTCATTTCACTGGAGAATTTTCTTACCGTAACGAAGGCGAAGAACTAAGACCTGATATAACCTTATTTATTAATGGTTTACCCTTAGTTTTTATCGAGGTTAAAACACCTAATAATCCTGGAGGTGTCGTTGCTGAAGCCGAAAGGATGAATAACAAAAGATTACCAAATCGCAAATTTAAAAGATATATAAACATTAACCAATTAATGATTTTTTCAAATAATATGGAATACGATAATGTTGACGGTATTGCGCCAGTTGAGGGCGCGTTTTACAGCACTGCGGCAAAGCAAAAAGCGTTTTTCAATTGCTTTAGAGAAGATTCAGATAAGTTTATCAATGACTATCCTTATGGACCTATAGATAAAGATATAGAAAAACAAATCATTGGTGATTTTAATGCACATACATTACTTTGGGCTCCAGAATACAAAACAAATTTATATTTTGATACCCCCACAAATAGAATTATCACATCTTTATGTTCTCCAGAAAGATTGCTTTTTATCATTAAATACGGTATTGCCTATTTAAACTATAATAAAGAACTAGATGGTAATATCGAGCAATTTAACCTAAAACACATAATGCGATATCAACAATTGCTAGCTACATTAGCGGTTCGTGATACCCTTAATGAAGGTAAAAAGTCAGGAATTATTTGACACACTCAAGGGAGTGGAAAAACTGCACTGTCATATTATTTAATAAGATATTTGAATGACTATTTTTCTTCCCAAAACAAGGTTGCTAAATTTTACTTTATTGTCGACAGATTGGATTTACTAGAACAAGCTAAACAAGAATTCGAATATCGTGGTTTGTCAGTTAAAACGCCTCGCAATAAAGAAGAATTAATGGCACAATTCCAAACAACACATGCTACCGAAGGCATTGATGGAAAAATGGAAATAACCGTAGTTAATATCCAACGATTTGATGAAAAAGATGAGATCAATATTCCTGATTACTCAGTAAATTTACAAAGAATTTTTATAATAGATGAAGCGCACAGAAGTTATAAAAAGGGTGGTAGTTTTTTAGCAAATTTATTTAATGCTGATACTAACTCAATAAAAATTGGCTAACTGGCACACCGCTTTTAAGAAAAGATAAAGAATCATGGTCTATATTTGGCAATTATATTCACACATATTATTATGATAAATCTATAAAAGATGGCTATACACTAAAAATTATCAGAGAAGACGTTGAAACTTCATGTAAATTTAAACTAGAAAAAATATATGACAGCCTACAAGAATTAGCGCAAAAAAAAGATGTAAAAATGTCTAATATTATTGAACATGATTCATATGTTGAGGAACTTACAAAATTCATAATCAGAGATTTTAAACAATTTCAAATATCTCGCGAGAGCAATTCATTAGGAGGCATGGTTATTTGCGAAACAAGCAACCAAGCGAAAAAAATATATAATTTTTTCAACAAGATCCAAAGCAATGCAGAAGATAATGAGTTTGAAAAAACCAATTTAAAAGCTGCTCTAATTTTACATGACACTGATGATAAGGCCACCAGAATAAAGTATATCAACGACTTTAAAAAAGGGAACAATATTGATATTTTAATTGTTTATAACATGCTTTTAACTGGTTTTGATGCACCTAGACTAAAAAAAATATATTTTGGTCGAAAATTAACTGACCATACATTGCTACAAGCTATAACTCGCGTTAATAGACCATATGAACAAAATACATACGGTTATATTATTGATTTTGCTGACATTAAGAAAAATTTTGATGATACAAACAAGGCATACCTTCACGAATTACAAAAAATAAGTGAACCAAGTGAAATAGAATCATATGATGTGTTAAATAGCATTATTGAAGATAAAGACAAATTAATTGAAAATGTAAAAAATGCATCAAACAAATTATTTAAATACACAATTAACAACTTGGAAATTTTTAATTCAGAAATATCTGAAATTGACGATAAAAAACATTTAATCGACTTAAGAAATGTATTATTTAGCGCAAGAGATTCATTTAATTTGGTTAGAACTTGAGGCGATGAAGTTTTGAAGGAAAAATTTAATGAAATCAAAATTGAAAATCTCCCAATTTTGATTAATCTACTTACAAAAAGAATAAATATAGTAAACCAAAAACTTGCATTAAAAGATAATGAATCATTTCAATCATCTATGAACAAAATCATGAATAATATTGAATTCATATTTAAAAAAACTTTGGTTAATGATGAATTAAAAATTGTCTCTACAGATATATTAAATGAAAAATGGGTTCAAATATCAAGAGAATTTGAAGCAAATATCGATACAAAAGATCCAGAGTACTCATCTTTACTCTCAATAATAAGAGACAAATTTGCTAAAAGAGGTTTCATTATTAAAAATATGGATGAATTCTATGAATCTTCCACATTTTTGGATAAAACATTATCTAATATAAAAAAGATTAACAAGGATAATAACAATTTACTAGCCAAGTATGACAATGACCAAAAATTTGTTCGTATACATAAACGGATTTTGGATTTAAACAAAAAACATGCTGATGAAAAAAGTGAATTAATTCTTTCAAACAATAATCATGAAATAATGAATGTGTTAAAAATGATAAAAAACAACATAGATAATGAAATTTATAAAAAGCGTTCTATTTTAAATAATCAAGGTTTCTTTAAAAAAACAATTAGTAGCACAATATATAACATTTTTGAAGAAGAAAAAATTGAAATGAATAATGAAGATATTAAATTCATTATTAATAATATTGAAGAGGGATACATTAGTCAAATCAAACAATAATTTATAGAATAAGGAAATAATAAATGAACTTAAAAGAAAAGACAATTAGTTTAATTGATGCATTAAAAGCAACTTGTCAGCATTATGGAATTGGAAATGATGGTAATGAGTATAAGGTAATTACCCAGGTTTTTCT
This sequence comes from Mesomycoplasma conjunctivae, assembly GCF_000026765.1. Classification (NCBI taxonomy): domain Bacteria; kingdom Bacillati; phylum Mycoplasmatota; order Mycoplasmoidales; family Metamycoplasmataceae; genus Mesomycoplasma; species Mesomycoplasma conjunctivae. The sequence continues at coordinate 447,535 of NC_012806.1, forward strand.
TTATAAATTCATAAATGATAAGTTTGGATATGAAATTAAAAAAGTTAGTCCTGAATTAAATGTCGCAGACAAATGAGATGAATCTTATGCTAATATGAGCGAAGAAAAAAGAAAATCATTACTTAATAGACTTAAAGCAGATGTTCCGCTTCTTGAGCCCCAGCATTTAATTTCTGGACTTTGAAATCAGCAAAAAAAAGGTAATTTTGCACAAATTTTCGATTCAACAATGGAAGAAATAGCTGCTAAAAATGAAGCAATTTTCGCAACAGAAACTGTTCATAAAACAAGAATTCCTATTTTTGAAAAACTTACAATTTATGTTACCGATGATATCAAAAGGTCAGATTTTGCCAGAGCATTAGTTGATAAATTGGTTAATTTTTCTTTTGAAGAAGCTCTTGGTGAACACTATGATTTTTTTGCAGATATGTTTGAATATCTTCTAAAGGACTACAACACAAATGGAGGTGGAAAATACGCAGAGTATTACACCCCTCAATCAATTGCCAAAATAATGGCAAAATTACTCATTGGTGAACAAAAAGAGTTTAATAGCATTGAAATTTATGACCCTTCTGCTGGGACAGGAACGCTTGTAATGGCATTATCACACAGCATAGGTATTGATAGATGCACTATTTACACTCAAGATATTTCACAAAAAAGTAATAAGATGCTGAAATTTAATTTGATTTTAAATGGATTAGTTTCTTCATTACAAAACGCTATTCAAGGAGATACCTTGACCTCTCCATATCACAGAAGTGATGACAACAAATCATTAAGACAATTTGATTTTGTTGTTTCTAACCCACCTTTTAAATTAGATTTTTCAGAAACTAGAGAAAAATTATCTACTATGCCTGAGCGTTTTTGAGGTGGTGTGCCTAAGGTTCCGCCAACAAAAAAAGATAGTATGGCAATTTATACTTTATTTATTCAACATGTTATTAATTCATTAAAGAACGAAACAGGTAAAGGCGCAATTGTTATTCCAACCGGCTTTATCACATCTAAATCGGGTGTTGAAAGTAAAATTTTAAAAAGAATTGTTGATGAGAAAATAGTTTATGGTTGTGTAAGTATGCCATCTAATGTGTTTGCAAATACTGGCACTAATGTTACAGTACTATTCTTTGATAATGCTAGAAACCACGATAAAGTAATTTTGATTGATGCCTCAAAACTAGGCGAAGATTACAAGGATGGAAAAAACAAAAAAAGAAGATTAACTGAAAAAGATATTGACTTAATAATAAACACATTTAACAATAAAGAATCAATTGCCGACTTTTCAATAGCGGTCTCATATGATGATATAAAAGAAAAAAACTACTCACTGTCAGCCGGCCAGTATTTTGATATTAAAATTGATTATGTTGAAATAACCCAAGAAGAATTTGAAGCTAAAATGAATAAATATCAAAGCGAACTTCAAAAATATTTTGAAGAGGGAGATAAGCTTCAAAAAGAAATAATGGAACAACTGCAAAATTTAAAATTATCTAAAAAAAATATTTCATAACATTTTTATTTGTGGCCTAGAAAAATGAATATGATGCAGTAAATGATAAATTGAAGTTGATATTGATTGCAACAATACACAAAACTAATGTGCTTATTCAATATTCTAAGTTAAAGATGATAGTAAGCAAGACACAGACATTGAATTGCGGTGTTATAAAGTTATAATAAATAAAACTCCGCGCATTAAATTATTAAAAAACTCTAAAACTACGTTTTAACAAAGGAAAAATAACGATAATATGTACATTAAATATTACCAATAAAAATGACTTTAAGGTGATGGAATGAAAAAATTAATGAATTATGCAATTTATTCAAATGAAAAATTAAGTATTGATGGTCTTGATGTTTTTTATGTTGGTGTTGAAAACATTTTGCCAAATAAAAAGGGTATTAAACCTTCCTCGTTTGTGCCAAAAACCGGGAAATATACTAAATTTGAGAAATATGATATTTTGCTAGGTAATATAGGTCCTTATTTAAAGAAGATTTGACTAGCAGATAAAACTGGGTTAGCAAGTCCTGATGTTTTGGTTATAAAACCATTAGAATCTAGATTTGGAAAATATATTTATGCACACCTTTTAAATGATGTTTTTTTTAAATATGCAATGCTTGGAGTAAAAGGTTCAATATTGCCTCGTTGTGATAAAAATCATATTATGAACTATTCAATACCTGATGTTAAAAATAAGGAAAAGATAGGTGATTTTATCTACTTCATTAATAAAAAAATTGAAATAAATAATAAAATAAACGATAATTTATTTGTCTAGTCTTCAATAGTAACTTGGCCATTTAAAAGAAGAGGTAGTAGATAATCGCGAAGCTCAGTAATTTTTCTGTTTGAACAGATATTTTCTGTAATTTGTTCATAAATTGGTTTTGTAATTTTATGAAAATTGAGTAAAGTTCTGCGGTCCGGAATTAAAATATTAATAAAATTCAAATCATTGTTATTTACAGATTCTTGCGTTGCTCCGTGAGAAAGAATATCTTTTGCCATTTCGAAGTATGAGCTATTTATAAAAGAAGATATATACTCGAAAGAATTTTTTTCACATTCTAAACCGCAAAAACCTGTAGATAAAATCCCTTCATTAATCATAAAATCCATATTATCCGTAATGAATAAGTGTTTAACACTATTTTTCATTTTTGCAAATCAAACAGAGCTTTTTATTGGTTGCATATTAGCCCTGCTTTCTCGATTTTGGTATAAAACCTTATTCCCTGATGATATTTCTTTGTTATTGATGTCTGCTGTTGCAAAGTAAGTTTTTTCTTTGAATATATTAACACCGGGTTTAATTATTCTTGATATAGTGTTATTAGCTAATGTTTCAATTGACCATCCTTTAGGAATATATCTCTTTAATTCTTCATTAAATACCATTTCTCCACCTGATGATTTGTATGGATTTCCATTTTCATCAGGAAAGTCAAATTGAGTAAACCAATAATCATAAAGCAGTTTGGTTTGCTTCTCTAAATTATCGTTTATTTGTCTATTTATTTCGATTTTTTTATCAATAATCGATAAAACATTTGAAATTTTTTTCTGCTCGTCCAATTTTGGGCAAGCTAACTTATATTCAGAAAAAGTATTTTTACTAATAATTGGCACAACAGTTGAACTTCCACTATGTAAATTTAATACCTTACCCAATTCGAGCATCGCATAGTAAATGAAATCTATATCATATTTTGTTTCATTAACAATGATTGAGTTTATTTGTTGATTTGTAACTGTTTCTGAGGAAGTCATTGCAACTTTACCAATAGAGCCTATACAACTTACGCATATTGCATTTTTAGGTATAATTGATCCTTTTACTGAGTTTTTACCATCTTCGGTCAAATATTTATTCGTATTTTTAATATATTTCGTTGATCAATCATCAGATGGCGTGAAAAAAGGTGTTTTTCCACCATAAAATGAACTATTTGATGTTTTTGGCGTTTTGCCAGTAACTACTTTACCAATTTCACTGATTTTAACTTTTTTTCATTCATTCATTTTTCTACCCTATATATTTTTGATGTGCTTTTTTCACATTACTTTGCTTTACCATTGCATATTTTAGTGTCGTATCGACTTTTTCATGACCCAATAGCCTTTGAACTTGTTCAATTGGCATTCCTTTATCTATTGCAATTGTTGCCAATGTTCGTCTGAATTTGTGAGGATGAACTTTTTTAATATTAAGATCTTTACCAATTTTTCTGAGTCTTGATTCTATTCCATTTATACTAATTCTACCATATGGCAGTTTTAATGAAACAAACAAGGATTTGTTTTTATCCACTCTTGAATCTAAATATTTTTTTAAATGAATTTTTGTTCTAGCATCAAAATATACAATTCGTTGCTTATTTCCTTTTCCTACTACTATACACTCCCGTTCATTAAAATCTACATCTTCAATATTTAGTTTTACTAACTCCCCAACCCTCATTCCTGTGGAAGCTAAAATGTCAATCAATGCTAAATCTCGGTAATTATTGACATTATCTCTCATTATTTCAAGTTCTTCATCTGAATATGTTTCCTTAACGGTTATTGGTGCTTTAACTTTTTTAATTCTTCTAACTGGACTTTTTACGATGTAGTTTTCATCCTCTAGTCAGGAAAAGAAACTTGATAATATTCTCCTTATATTATCTATTGTTACCTTACTTGAATTATTTTTGTATTGATAATTTGACAAATAATTTCTCAAATCATTTGTCTCAATCTCATTAATTTGTTTATTTATTGATTTAACCATTGAATCAATAGTAGAAATATAGTATTTTATTGTTTTGTCGGAACAACCTTCTAATGTTTTTGAACCTATAAATAATTCAACTATTTTTTCATTAGATACATCATCGTTGTTATTTGAATTATTTTGCGCTAATATTAATTCCTGTTTTAGAACGTTTTTAAGTTCATTCATTTGCTTGTTATTTAAGCAGTGTTGCATTTTCTGCAAAATATTTTTAATATATTTATCATTCATATAATCTCCTAAATAAAAACTGGTTTAAAGCAGTTGAGTTTAATTATATATTCAACTAAACGATAATTTATTTGTCTAGTCTTCAATAGTAACTTGGCCATTTAAAAGAAAGAGGTAGTAGATAATCGCGAAGCTCGGTGAATTTTTCTGTTTGAACAGAATATTTTCTGTAATTTGTTCGAGAAATTGGTTTTGGAATTTTATGAAGAATTGAAGTGAAAGTTTCTGCGGTCC